>JBBQFE010000618.1:0-2093 GCA_038321605.1 Mycobacteriales bacterium
TGCACGACGCGGCGAAGAAGAAGACCAAGGGCTATTCGATGGGCATGCGCCAGCGGCTCGGACTAGCTGCCACCCTGCTGGGCGATCCGAAGGTCCTCATCCTGGACGAGCCGGCCAACGGTCTGGACCCGGAGGGCATCCGGTGGCTCCGTGGATTCTTCCGACACCTGGCGGGCGAGGGCCGGACGGTGCTGGTCTCCAGCCACCAGCTGGCCGAGATCCAGGAGGTCGCCGATCGAGCGGTGATCCTGAACCGCGGCAGGCTGGTGCGCTCCGGCACCCTCGGCGAGCTCTCGGCGGGCACCTCGACCGCCGTGGTGCGCGGTCCGAACCTGCTGCCGCTGCAACAGGCACTGGCCGGCGCCGGGTTGTCCGGAACCACCGAGGCGGACGGATCCCTGCGGGTAAGGGCCGACGAGTTGACGCACATCGGCCACCTCGCCTTCGTCACCGGCGTCGAACTGCACGAGCTCAGCCTGGAGGAGTTCGACCTGGAGAAGCTGTTCTTCAGCCTCACCGAGGGAGCTCACCAGGGTGCCGTCTTCGACGAGGCGGATCCGTCCATGAGACCCGGACAGCAGCCCATCACCTTCCAGAACCCCGGAGGTCAGCGATGATCAACCTGCTCCGGTCAGAGGTCCTGAAGATGCGCAGTACCCAGGTCTGGTTCTGGATGCTGGTGCTGTCAATAGCGTTCACTGCCCTGTTCACGCTCGGCACCGTGTTGAGCATCGACACCGGCCAACCCGGCTACACCGTCGACTACTACAGCATCTTCAGCGTCTCCGGGTCGGCCGGCATCGCATTGCTGGTGCTCGGTCTGCTCGGTCTGACCACCGAATTCCGGCACAAGACCATCACTCCCACCCTGCTGGCAACCCCGAGTCGTCCCCGGCTGCTGATCGGTAAGGCGCTCTCGTACGTGATCATCGCCGTGCCGTACGGCCTGGTGTGCATTGTGGTGAACATCGTGGTGGCCGTGATCTGCCTCAAAGCCAAGTCGATCCCCGTGGAGTTCAGCCAGGGTGCGCCGGGCGGCATCGTGAAGGCCTTCATCTCGCTGATCATGCTGGCGTTCTTCGGGTTGGGTCTCGGCGCGCTGATCCGCAACCAGGCGGCGGGCATGGTGGTCGGCATCGCCTACCTGTTCGTCATCAATCCGCTGCTGAGCGCCATTCCTTGGATCCGGAAGTTCTACCCGTACGAGCCCGGCGGGGCGCTCGCTTCGTTCAGCGCCAAGGGCAGCGGAGACTCCGGCTTCCCCAGCGACGTCCACATGCTCTCGCCGCTGGTCGGTGGCCTGCTCTTTCTCGCATGGTGTCTGGTCCTGCTGTTCCTGGGCTGGTACGTCAGTCTGAACCGCGACATCAGTTAGCAGCGCACCCGCGCGACAACCCTGCCCGTGTAGCCATGCTGTTGTGAGCAACCGCACCAGGAATCCTCAGCTCTGCGTCCCGTAGGTCACTGCCTCAAACGGCGCCCCGCGAGTAGGCTGTGAAGCCGGGTCGTGACCTGGTGAGTGTGACCGACGTCGCGCGGCAACTGGCGCGTCCCGCCCGCCGCCGGACCTGCCGACGCACGCACTCCAGACGAACGCACTCTGAAAGGGTGGCAGAACCTCGTGACCGCACAGTCTCCGACTGATGAATCTTCCTCTCGTCCCGACTTCGGCGCGAACGAGTGGCTCGTCGAGGAGATGTACGAGCGCTACCTGACCGACCCCAAAGCGGTCGATGCAGCCTGGCACGACTTCTTCGAGGACTACCGCCCGAACGTGGGGCCGGTCTCCGCGGAGTCCCTGCCGTCCACCATCGCCGCCCCCATGTCCCCGACCGGCGGCGCGTCCAACGGGAGCAACGGCAAGGCTCCCAACGGGGCGGTCGCTGCCACGGCAGAGCCAGCTGAGCCAGCGACGTCCAACGGCGCGGTCGCCACACCGACGGTTGCCGCAGCTGACCCGGCACCCACTGACCCGGCACCCACTGTGCCGGCTCCGGTCAAAGCCGCCCCGCCCGAGCGACCGTCCTGGACCACCCCGGCAGTAGCTCCGCAGGCGTCGGCCCAGGCCCACATCACGACCCTTCGTGGCGCGC
>JBBQFE010000619.1:0-2090 GCA_038321605.1 Mycobacteriales bacterium
CTGGGAGAACGTTGGCTGGGCAGGCCGTTAGTTCTATGGGCTGAGAGCCCGCAATTTGTAGTTGGCCGCCCCCGCGACTTGCCCGGGTGTGCTTTGAGCACGGATCCGTAGTTGTCGTTTTGCCCGCCGCTTCTCCGCTCATGGTTCCTTCGAGCTGGAGGTGATGGTGAGGTTCATCGGATTGGATGTGCATCGCGATTTCTGCGAGGTCGCGCTGGTGCAGGACGGGAGGTTGCGCTCGGTCGGGCAGATCACGACGGCGCCTGCTGAGCTTGAGGTGTTCGCTCAGAGCCTCGCCGGGGATGATGTGGTGGCGATGGAGGCCACCGCGAACGCGTTGGCGATCGCTCGGGTGATCGAGCCACACGTGCAGCGGGTGGTGTTGGCTGATCCGAAGGCGGTCAAGGGTATGACTGGGCTGCGCGCGAAGACTGACAAGATCGACGCGCAGCTGCTAGCGAGTCTGCTCGCGGCGGGGTTTCTCGCTGAGGTCTGGACGCCGGATGAGCCGACCAGGGTGCGCCGGCGGCTGATCTCGCGTCGGATGCATCTGGTCCGTCATCGGGTGCGCGAGAAGAACCAGGTCCATGCGGTGCTGCAGCGCCAGCTTAAGCGCCGGCCGCCGATGAGCGATGTGTTCGGCGTCAAAGGGCGGGTTTGGCTCTCTGATCAGTGCCGGCTGCTGGCGATCGATGAACAGCAGACGGTCGATGCCTGCCTGCGTCAGATCGACTTCCTTAAGCGCGAGATCGAGCTAGTCGATATCGAGATCGCCAAGCAGGTCCTCGCCAGCGAGGACATCCGCCGGCTGATGACGTTGCCCGGGGTCAGCGGTGTCACCGCCACAGCGATGATGGCCGCGATCGGCGATGCCAGCCGATTCCCGACCGCCGATCACCTTGTCGGCTATCTCGGGCTCAGCCCGAGAGTGCACCAGTCAGGCAACGAGCCGGCCAAGCACGGCCGGATCAGTAAGCAAGGACCAGGACCCGTGCGGGGGCTGCTGGTCGAGGCTGCCTGGCACGCCGCCCGGACAACCGGCCCGCTGCGTGCGTTTCACCAGCGGATCGCCGCTCGGCGCGGTGCGAACATCGCAACCGTGGCCGTCGCTCGCAAGCTGGTGGTCATCGCCTGGAACATGCTGCGCCGCGGCGAGGACTATGCCTTCGGCCGGCCGTCGCTGCATCGCGAGAAGCTCCGACGGTTCGAGCTGATGCTCGGCGCGCCACGCCAGCAGGGCAAGCGCTTGGCGAGTGTGGGTCGAACGTTCGCGACCGTCGATCAGCGCCGTCTCGAAAAGGAACTCGCCAGCCAGTCCGAGATCGCCTATCGGCGTCTCGTCGCCGACTGGCAAGCCTCGAAGAAGAGCGGTGCGGGTGCGACACCGGGGCGCGCATCCAAAAGGCCCTCTAAGGGCATAGCCGCGCGGCAGGCCACAAGCCCCTGACGCCTGCTCTTCGCTTCGTCAGTCACCCGCACCACCCGAAAGGATCCCACTAAGGTAGCGTCCATCAATTAGTTGAGGGGGTTGATGGAGTAGTTCCATTCGCCGTGGAATGAGTCGGGGGTGAGGTTGACTGCGGCGAGTTCGGCGTCGGTTACGTCGACCTTTGGATAGTCGTTCTCGTCAAGGCGGGCGTCGACCTCGAGCCCGGTGCGGGTCGTTGTTGCGGCGATCAGGCTGATGATGACCTGATGGGAGACCAACGGTTGCCCGCGCCAGTTCTTTGAGATGAAGCTGAACAGACGGTGCTCGATCTTGTTCCATTTGCTGGTGCCAGGCGGGAAATGGCAGACGCTGATCTGCAACCCGGTCTCGTTGGCGAGGCGTTGCAGCTCGGTCTTCCACAGGCGGGTGCGGTTGCCGTTAGAGCCGCCGCAGTCAGCGGTGATCAGCAACGTTCGCGCCTTGGGGTAGCGGACGCGGCCGAACTGCTCCCACCACGCTTCGATCGCCGCGACCGAGAACTGGGCGGTGTCGCGGTCGATCCCGACTGACACCATCGCTGAGTCATCAGCGATGTCGTAGACGCCATACGGGATCGCCTTCCCGTCGGCCATGCTCGGGAAGTCATACGTGTTGACCCTGG
>JBBQFE010000620.1:0-2087 GCA_038321605.1 Mycobacteriales bacterium
CCGCAGGGTCTTCATGAGTTGGTTGCTCAGTCGCTGTTGGCGATCCATCCGACGCCAGACCAGCCCGGTGAGCGGGATCGCGGCGAGCAGCATCAGGCCACCGTCGAGAAAGAACCTGCCCGTGCCGCTCACCAGCTGCGCAGCGAAGTAGCTGGCGACCACCGAGATGGCAGCGATCAGGGCCACCGCGATCGCAGCGGACTGCATGCCGAGCTTCTTCATCCTGGTGCGCGCCTCGTACCACTGCAGTTCCGTGGCCGCGATGACGTCCCGGTCAACCATGCATACCCTCCACCCAGCCCTCGACAGCCTGAACAGCCCAGACGTCATGCTGATCGGACGATTCGGGCCAAAGCTGAGCCTGTTCAGTGATCTGGGTATCCGGTGGGCGATAAGGTCTACCGGTGCCGCCGTCGTCCACCGATCCCGCCGAGCCGCGGACGCCAGGTCGGGTGGTGATCTACACCGACGGTGCCTGCAAGGGCAATCCGGGACCGGGCGGCTGGGGTGCCTGGCTGCGCAGCGGCAGCCACGAGCGCGAGATGTCGGGCGGCGAACCGCTGACGACCAACAACCGGATGGAACTGACCGCCGTCATCGAGGGATTGAACGCCCTCACCCGGCCGTGCGATGTGGACCTGTTCACCGACAGCCAGTACGTGCGCAAGGGCATCACCGAATGGATCCACAGCTGGAAGGCCCGCGGCTGGCTGACCTCGGAGAAGAAGCCGGTGAAGAACGCCGACCTGTGGCAGCAGCTGGATGCCGTCTGCGCCGTGCACCGGGTCGAATGGCATTGGGTCAAGGGGCACGCCGGTGATCCGGGGAACGAGAAGGCCGACGCGCTGGCCAACGCCGGCGCCGCCCCGTTCATCTGAGCAGCCCACATACCGAAGACCGGCAGCCTCCCCTGCGGGAGGCTGCCGGTCGTGGACTGGTGCGGCTCAGAGCCTCGGCAGCACCTGGGTGTGCTCGATCTGGACTGCCTTGAGGTGATCGGGGTCGAGTCCGAGCAGCGCCAGGATGGTCGGTGCGATCTGGGTCGTCCGGACGGACTGGCTGTGCACGCCCAGGTGTTCGACCCCCGCCCCTGACACGAGCAGCGGCACGTTGAGGTCATCGGCAGCCGCACCGCCGTGTTCGGCGATCTTCTTGACGTTGCCGGTGTAGACGACGCCGTGCTGAGCGATTCCGATCAGGTCAGGGGCGCGACCGTCGTTCGAGCGCACCAGGGTGGCAGCGGTCCTGCCGGTGTAGACCTTGGTCAGTCCGGAGGACGTGACCGAGGTGGAGTAGACACCCTTGGCGTCGGTGGCGGTGTTCGCCGGTGCACTGTGGCCGAGCAGGTAGCTCTTGGCGAAGGACAGCGCCGCGCCGGAGCGGTCGCTGAGCCACATCAGCATGCCGTCGTCATCGACCGCGAAGCTGACCAGATCAGCGGCCTGCGGGTGCCGCGACTTCCAGGCTGCGTTGAGGTTGGCGATGATCGCGCCGTCGTCGACCCGGCGCAGGGTGCTCAGGTCCTGCGGGGACTGGCCGTGCTTTGCGGACAGGATGATCGACGTGCTGGAGTCCAGGCCGCGGGCGTGGATGCGCGCGACCATGGTGCCGACCTCGGTGTTGATGTAGTCCAGCGCGCGACGCAGCAGCGGCCCGGGGGTGCCGTTGGGTTCGTAGCCACCCGCCAACCCGTCGGAGATCGGGAGCTTCTCGGCGGTGGACACGGTCTGGAAGTTCATGCCGAAAACCGCGGGAGTTCCTACCGTCCGGGCCCCCGAGTGGTCACGACCGTCGATCTCGTTCAGCACCGCCGCGGCCTTGAAGCTGTCGTATTCCTGGGTCAGGGCGTTGTCGGTGCTCCAGTCGTCGCCGGTCGAATCGGCAACGCTGTTGATCTCAGGGGTGAACAGATCCTGGATTCCGGTGCCTGACGGACCATTGAGGATCTCGTAGGCCGGATGCTTGTCGCTCCACGCGGTGCGCAGCCCGGCCGCCTTGGCGACCTCGAACACCGTGTTCACCTTCAGGTACTGGTGCGGGTAGACCGGCTGGCAAGTGGTCGGATCGACCGGTAGCTGCGCCGGGTC
>JBBQFE010000621.1:0-2084 GCA_038321605.1 Mycobacteriales bacterium
GGATCAGCACCACCTCGCGGGTGCCCAGCGCTCGCTGGCTCAGGGCGAGGGAGCGCAGCACATCGTCGGTGGGCAGGCCGCCGGCGTTGCGGATCAGGTGAGCGTCACCGATCTCCAGGCCCAACGCCCCGAAGAGGTCCAGCCGGGAGTCCATGCACGCGATCACGGTGGTGCGCAGTTTCGGCCGCAGCGGGCGAGGACCGCCGAACGTGGTTGCGTAGGACTCGTTCGCGTGCAGAAGATGGTCGGTTGCCGACATGCATTCAGTGAATCAGACGGCGCCGGGACTGCGGTAGACGGGTAGCGGCGTCAGATCTCGTCGCCCTCGTACCCTTCGGCCAGCTCGGACCAGAACGGCACTCGGTAGCTGATGTCGAGCGGATCAAGGTCCCGGCCGGCATCGAGGAATTCCCGCTCGAAGTAGTCCAGCAGGTCCACTCCGTAATAGATGACATCAGTCTGATGGACCGAGAACACCGGCGAGTTCTCCGGCGCCGGGCTGGCCGGCAGGTACCGGTGGCTGTACAGCGGCACCAGCACCGGTAGCAGCTCGAGTTGTTCACGCGCGGCCTGCAGTGCCTGCTGCTCATCTGCGGGCCGCGGACCCCAGGACCTTGCCCAGAAGTCGTTGTGGGCGACGTCGAACAGGGCGCCCTCCACGGGTCCCGCCAGCCGCCGGGTCAGCTCGGCGTCGGAGGCCTGCAGCCAGTTGACCCATTGCTCGCCGAGCGGAACGCTGGTGGCCAACAGGTGCCGGTGAGCGGGGTTGAACCGGAAGCGGAACCGGGCTTCGACCCCCACCAACTGCGCCTCGGTCAGGCCGGGCCCGAGGCGAACGCCGGCATGCGCCAGCAGCGCAACCGCTGGGCGGGTGATGGCAGTCGTCGTCACGTCGTCATCGTCGCTCATCTGTTGGTCGGTGGCGTTTCTGCCGGTACCGATTGGGATACGGCGGGGACGACGGCTCGGACGATCACCGCTGCACCGTAACAACCGTCGCGGTCGACACCTATGCATCTCGCCGGGACGGGGACGACGTCGGAATACCGGTCCGTCGCTGCCCTGTTCCACCAGCATGACAACAATCGGACTCATTGGCAGCGGAAACATCGGGCAGGCGATCGCCAGGCAGGCGGTGGCACACGGGCACCGGGTGGTGCTGAGCAACTCCCGCGGCCCGGAGACGCTGCAGGCTCTGGTCGAGGAACTCGGCCCGAACGCCAGCGCGGCGACCGCGGAGCAGGCCGGTGCTGCGGGCGAGATCGTGGTGGTGACGGTGCCCTTCCTGAACTACCGCCAGGTACCGGTCCAGCCGCTGGCCGGCAAGATCGTGATCGACACCAACAACTATTACTTCGAGCGGGACGGCCACTTCGACGCCATCGACGCCGGCGCCACCTCACCGAGTGAACTGCTGGCCGAGCATCTGCCGACCTCCCGCGTAGTCAAGGCCTTCAACAACATCCAGGCGCTGGCAATCGGCGACGACGCCGCTGAAGCCGGCACTCCCGACCGACGGGCCCTTCCGATTGCAGGCGATGACGACGACGCCAAGAAGGTCGTGTCCGTCCTGATCGACGGGTTCGGCTTCGACGTGGTCGACGCCGGTCCGCTGACGGCCGGGCGACGCTTCGATCGTGACAAGCCTGCCTACGGTCCGCGGCTTACCGCCTCCGAGCTGACCGAGGCGCTCGCGAACGGCTGAGCGGACTGCCGCCAGGCTCTGTGCGCCCCCAGCCGGAATCGCTAGGCTGGGGTCCCACAGGCCAGGTGAGAGGACGCTCGATGACCATTTCTCATAAGGTCGTGGGAAATGCCATGCAGTTGGTCGTCTGCCAACTATCACCCGGACAGACCATCTACGCCGAGGCCGGCAAGTTCCTCTGGAAGACCGTCAACGTCGGCGTGGAGACGCGCGTCAGCGCACCATCGTCCTCAGGCGGCGGGGGTGGCTTTCTCAATGCGGCGGTCGGCGTCGGCAAGCGGATGCTCGCCGGTGAGTCGATCGCCTTCCAGTACTTCACCGCCAACGGCGGCGCGGGGCTGCTCAGCCTGGCGGGCACGCTGCCCGGCGAGCTGCGCGC
>JBBQFE010000622.1:0-2080 GCA_038321605.1 Mycobacteriales bacterium
GGCCCTCGGCAATGCATTCCGAGCACTCACCGGGATTGTCCGGTCGCAGCGTGACCGGCGCATGCTGCAGATGCTCGCAGGCCTCGGCCGCCATGGTGGGCACCAGCGGCTCCTCGCGGATCTCGTCCTCGGCCGTGCTGAGCCGGTCGATCAGCGATTCCTCCAGGTCCAGCAGGCTCATCACGGCCTGCAGCACCTCGTGATCCAGCGTGCCGGTGTCGCGTACCCGGAGCACCTCACCCCGCTCTGCGGCCAGCATCTCCAGTCGTAGCCGCCGGTACTGCTCGCTCGGGGTGATCTGGTCGGACTCGCTGGGGCCGAGTCGCTCCCAGGCCGAGTTCGTCCGGTCATCCAGGCGGCGGGTGAGCTGGTTGATCGTGTCGGCGGCGATCGGCGGATCAGCCCGGTCGGTGGCCTTGCGCAGGGCCGCACGCCCGGCGTCGGCGGACTGCTGGAGCAGGCCCGCCATCTGCAGCGCATCCTCGGCACGGCTGGGTCCGCGCAGCCGGAGCGAGCGCACCAGCCACGGCAACGTGGTGCCCTGAACCAAGAGGGTGCCGGCGGTGACCACGAAGGCCGCGAACACCAGCACCTTCTGGTACGGGGTGTCGATGGGCAGGACGAAGGCCGCGGCGAGGGTGACCACGCCCCGCATCCCGGCCCACCCGACCACAGCGATCTGGCCCTTGCTGGGCGCCTGCTCGGCGCGCCGGATGGCCGGGATCAGGCGGGGAAGATAGGCGGCCGGGTAGATCCAGATGATCCGCAGCACGATCACCGAGACCAGGATCGCCACGCAGGCCGCGACCACCTGAAGGTGGCCCAGACCCGCGTTCCAGGCGTCGTTGCCGATGGTGCGGACCTGCAGGCCGATGAGCAGGAACACCGAGCTCTCCAGCACGAAGTCGACGGTCTGCCAGTTCGTCCGCTCCGCGATGCGCGACGCGGCGCTCTGCCAGATCGGCGCGCGATGACCGAGGATCAGCCCGGCGATGACGACCGCGAGCACTCCGGAGGCGTGTACTTCTTCGGCCGGCAGGTACGCCACGAACGGGGCGAGGAACGACAGCGTGGTATCCAGCACCGGATCGGTGAACCGCTGCCTGAGTTTGCCGAGCACGAAGGCGACGATCACGCCGACCAGCACGCCACCCCCGGCGGCCCACAGGAACTGACCCGCCACCCCGAACACGCTGACGGTGCCCGCCCCAGCGGCGATCGCGGTCCGCAGGGCTACCAGCGCGGTGGCGTCGTTGAGCAGCGATTCACCTTCGAGGATGGTGATGATCTGCCGGGGCATGCCGACCCGCTGGGCGACCGCGGAGGCCGCGACCGCATCCGGCGGCGCCACCACCGCCCCCAGGGCAACAGCGGCGGCGAAGGGAACGGGCAGCACCCACCACGTCACCAGTCCCACACCGAACGTGGTGAAGATGACCAGGCCGACCGACAACAGGCCGATGGCTCGGCGGTTGGCCTTGAAGTCGACCAGCGAGCTACGGATCGCGGTGGTGTAGAGCAGCGGCGGGAGCAGTCCCACCAGCACCAGCTCGGAGGTGATCTTCACATCGGGGATGAAGAACAGGTACGAACCCAGGATGCCGGCGGCGGTCAGCACCAACGGCTCGGACAGGCCGAACCGGCGCGCCACCAGCGCGATCACCGCCGCGGCGGCCACGAGAACTGTCAGGCCGGTCGCGAGGTGCATCCGACAATCCTGTCAGGCGGTCGGTATGGCGACGAGAGCGCTATCGCTGCGCCGCCGACATGACGGCCTCGTCGACGTCGCGGCCCTCCGCCAACGCCGCCTTGGTGGCTTCGATGACGCGCTTGTAGTCCCTGGGCATGATCACCGAGAAACGTGCCAGCATCGTCACCGGATCGGAATCGGCAGTGGCGAGCAGGCCCTGCGCGACGACGGACCCGGTGAGCTCGTAGGGGCGGCGCAGCACCGTCAGCAACGGATCGATCTGGTCGGCTTCGACCTGCTCGATCTCCACCAGTTCCTGGTTCACCAGAGACCGGTCCAGGTCCAGGATGAACGCGGTGCCGCCGGACATGCCTGCCCCGATGTTGCGAC
>JBBQFE010000623.1:0-2072 GCA_038321605.1 Mycobacteriales bacterium
GGTGTCGGTGATCGCAGGAGCCGGCAGCGTGGCCGCAGAGGCACTCGCGAAGCGGTACTCCTCGCGCATCACGCTGCAGATCGGCCTGCTGTGGATCGGTGTCGCCGCGCTCGCCATCGGTCTGGCACCGGGGCCCGGGGAGTTCATGGCCGCCTTCGTGCTCTACGGCTTCGGTCTGGGCGCCGTCGATGCGGGCACCAACATGCAGGCGGTGGCGATCCAGACCAGTTACGGACGCAGCGTCCTCACCTCGTTCCACGCGACCTGGTCGGCCGGCGGCATCGTCGGCGCGCTCTATGTGGCCGGCACCGAGCGGTTGCACTGGTCGCTGGCGGTGTCCATCGTGCTGCCCGCCGCGGCCGTGGTCCTCTTCGGCGGGGTTGCCGGTGCCCTGCTGCAGCGGGGTGACCGGGGCGCAGGCACCGGCCCGGTCGAGCGGCAGGTGCCGTGGCGGCCGGTGCTGCTGCTCGGTGCGGCGATGATCTGCTTCTATGTCACCGATGCCGGCGCGGGCAGTTGGGCCACCACGTACACCCACGACGTGCTCAAGGCTTCCTCGAGTCTGGCGCCGTTCGCGTACGCCGCCTACCAGGCGACGGCGTTGATCTCCCGGCTCGCCGGCGACCGGGTGGTCGAGGAGGTCGGCGTCGAGAAGACCGTCCGCATCGGGGCCGTCGTCGGCACCCTCGGGCTGGTGATGGCCATCTGCGCAACGGGTCCGCTGATGGCCATCGCGGGTTTCGCCATCGCCGGGATCGGGTTGCCCGTCGTCGCGCCGCTGTGCTTCTCGGCCTGCGGCACCCTGGCTCCCGGGCATGCCGACCAGATCGTGGCCCGGGTGAACATCTTCAACTACGTGGGTTCCATCGTCGGCGGTGTGGCCATCGGTGGTATCGGCACCGCGTCGAGCCTGCGGTACGGGTTCATCGTGGCTGCGGTGCTGGCCTTGGCGCTGCTGTTCCTCGCCCGCGCCTTCAACCCGACGGAGGCCACCGCATGAGCCGGTCGAAGGGGCATTCGCCAGTGGCCGGTTCGACAGCTCACCGGTTGTCGGCGGCCACTGCCCAGCTCGATCCGCCGCTGGCCGCGTTGGACGTGGCGGCGTTGCAGCGAAACGCCCGCGAACTGGTGCGGCGCGCGGCCGGTACGCCCATCAGGCTGGCGTCGAAATCGATCCGCTGCCGTTGGGTGCTCGACAATGTCCTTGCGCAGCAGGGGTTTCGGGGCGTGATGGCGTATTCGCTGGCCGAGGCGCGTTGGCTGGCCGGCCACGGGGTCGGCGACATCCTGCTGGGTTACCCGACCGCTGACCGCCGCGAGCTGTCCCTGCTGGCCGCCGATCCGCAGCTGCTGGCCGAGGTGACCCTGATGATCGACGACGTACGGCAGTTGGAGTTCCTTGCGGTGCATGCCAGGCCGATGACGGGCGGCCCCCCGGTGGCGCCGCTGCGGGTGTGCCTGGACATCGACGCCTCGCTGCGGATCGGACCGGCGCATCTGGGCGTGCGCAGGTCCCCGCTCCGCACCCCCCGGCAAGCTGCCGACCTCGTCACCGAAGCGCGCCGCCGCGGGTCCGTCGAGGTGGTGGGCGTGATGTTCTACGAGGCGCAGGTGGCCGGATTGCCCGACACCTCACCCGCGGTGGCGCTGGTCAAACGCCGCTCGGTCGAGGATCTGAACCTGCGCCGTGCGGCGGTGGTCGCCGCGGTGCTCGGTGCCGGTGCCGATCTGCAGTTCGTCAACAGCGGCGGGACGGGCAGCCTGGAGAGCTCGTCGGCGGACCCGATCGTCACCGAGGTCACCGCCGGCAGCGGGCTCTATTCGCCGGGCCTGTTCGACCGCTACGACAACATCGATCCGGATCCGGCGCTGTTCTTCGCGCTGCCCGTCGTCCGCCGCCCGGCTCCCGATATCGCCACTGCGTTCGGCGGCGGTTACATCGCCTCGGGACCTGCGAAGAAGTCCCGCCAGCCGAGCCTGCTGTCCAGCGGCCTGAGCCTGATCCCCACCGAGGGGGCCGGCGAGGTGCAGACTCCACTGAAGGGAAGAGGCGCCCGAGCCCTGGCGATCGG
>JBBQFE010000624.1:0-2053 GCA_038321605.1 Mycobacteriales bacterium
GGCCGCCCGATCGGACAGTGCGGTCCGGATACGCGCCAGCACCTCGTCCCGAGCGGCACTCATGCGCCGTCACCACCGGTGCGGGCCCACCAGTCGCGAAAGGATTCCTTCGGTGGCTGCGGCAGATCACGCGCTGCGGTCCAGGCCGACAGCGGCGGCGGGAGGGTGCTGATCCGCCCCCGTTTGCGGCCGAGCAACCTACCCAGGCGGGCCGACCGCAGAGCTCTGGTCCAGCGTCGCTGATCGGCCATCGTCCAAGCGGCGGCGGCCATCATCGCCTGCTCGGCGGACGGCAGCCGGTGCTCACGGGCCTTCGCGTCGACCGCGCGGGACCGCAGGTGAACCAGCATGGTCGGGATGTCGATGGCCACCGGGCAGGCGTCGAAGCACGCGCCGCACAGCGAGGACGCGAACGGCAACGAGGCGTTGTCGGTGTTGGCGCCCAGGCCGGTGAGCTGGGGCGACAGCACCGCCCCGATCGGGCCCGGGTAGACCGAGCCGTAGGAGTGCCCGCCGGTGCGCTCGTAGACCGGGCACACGTTCAGGCACGCCGAGCAGCGGATGCAGCGCAGCGCGGTCCGTCCGGCCGGGTCGGCCAGCGTGGCGGTACGGCCGTTGTCCAGCAGTACCAGGTGAAAGTCCTGTCCCTCGGTCGCGCCGGTCCACATCGAGGTGTAAGGATTCATCCGCTCGCCGGTGGACGATCTCGGCAGCAGCTGCAGGAATACCTCCAGGTCACGCCAGCTGGGCAGCAGTTTCTCGATGCCCATCACGGTGATCAGCGTCCGCGGCAGGGTAAGACACATCCGGCCGTTGCCCTCGGACTCCACCACCGCCAGCGTCCCGGTCTCGGCGATGGCGAAGTTCGCCCCCGAGATGGCCACCTCGGCGCTGAGGAACTTCTGCCGCAGGTGCCGGCGGGCGGCTTCGGCCAGCGCCTTCGGCTCATCGCTCAGCTCGGGATCGACGCCCTGCATCTCGGCCAGAAAGATCTGCTGGATCTCAGAGCGGTTGCGGTGGATGGCCGGCACCAGGATGTGGCTGGGCGTGTCGTGGCCGAGCTGGACGATCAGCTCCGCCAGGTCGGTCTCCCAGGCGGCGATGCCGGCCTCGCCCAGTGCCTCGTTGAGGCCGATCTCCTGGGTGGCCATCGACTTCACCTTGACCACCTCGCGGACCCCGGTGGCCTGCACGAGTCGGGTCACGATCTGATTCGCCTCGTTGGCATCACGTGCCCAGTGCACGGTCCCGCCGTGCGCGACCACCTGCTCCTCAAGCTGCAGGAGGTAGGTGTCCAGGTGCGCCAGGACGTCGTCCTTGATCGCGGCACCGGCTCGTCGCAGGTCCTCCCAATCCGACAGTTCCGCCACCACCGCCGCGCGCTTGGCTCGAATGGTTGCGGTGGCGTTGCCCAGGTTGCGGCGAAGCTGGGTGTCTGCCAGTGCGACCTTGGCGGCGTCGGGGAAACTCAGCTCACCACGCAGGTGGCCGACCCCGGCGGGCGCACTGGGCATACCGAGAAAGGTCATGGCCGACCTGCCGACGCGAGGATCTCGGCCAGGTGGACGGTGCGGACCCCGGTCTGCAGCCGGCTGAGGCCACCGGCGATGTGCATCAGGCAGGACGAATCGCCGGCCGTGCATACCTCGGCGCCGGTGCTCAGGACATTGCCCATCTTGTCGGCCAGCATCGCGGTGGAGGTATCGGCGTTCTTCACCGCGAAGGTGCCTCCGAAGCCGCAGCACGAATCGGCCTGCGGCAGCTCTACCAGATCGATGCCGCCGACCTGGCGCAGCAGCCTCAGCGGCCGGTCACCGACCCGGAGCAACCTCAGCGAATGGCAGGTGGGGTGGTAGGTGACCCGATGCGGGTAGTGCGCGCCGACATCGGTGAGGCCGAGCACATCGACCAGGAACTCGGAAAGCTCGTAGGTCCGGTCGGCCACCGCCCGCGCCCGCTCGGCCAGGGCCGGATCGCCCGACTCGGTGGCCAGCTGGGCATGCTGGTGCCGGATCGAACCGGTGCAGGACCCGGACGGCACCACGATGGCGTC
>JBBQFE010000625.1:0-2051 GCA_038321605.1 Mycobacteriales bacterium
CACCCGAGCCAGCGAACGAAACGTGTCCGCCGGCAGCAGCCGATCACAGAAGGGCAGCGCCGCAGCCATCGTTGCCACGCGGGGTTCGAAACCCGGCGCACCCGCTCGGGGATTGAGCCAGATCACCCGGTACGCCCGTCGCTGCAGCCTGGCCATCGCCGCAGCCAGCTGTTCCGGTGTATCGCTGTCCCAACCGTCAGAGGCGACGATCACCACCGCTCCCCTGACGAGTCCACCGTGGTGCGAGGAGAGCAGTACCTGCAAATTGGTGGCTATCCGGGTGCCGCCGAACCGGTCCGTCACCGTGGCGGTGGCCTGCTCGATGGCCACCTCGGTCGACCGGTGCGCGAGGACCGCGGTCAGCCGCGTGAGCGTGGTGGCGAACGCGAACACCTCGGCGTCGGCGGCCAGCGCAAGCGCGCGCATGAAATGAAAGTAGGCATTGGCCTGCGCCTGCATCGACTGGCTCACGTCACAGAGCATCACCACCCGTCGCGGTTTCAACACCGGACTTACCCTTACCAGCTCCACCGGGTCCCAGCCGGTACGGCGGGAACGCGATCGTCGGCCGCAGCGCCACCCGCTGACCTCCCGAACACAGTGCCAACCGTCGGGACCGCCGAGTCGGCCAGGACCGGACGGCAGCAGCCAACCAGCGGCCCAGCAGCTCGAGCTCCGCCGCGGTCAGTTGCTCGAACGGGAGATCTGCCAGGCCTTCGAGCTCGCTGGGCAGTCGCTCGGGGATCGCGTAATCAGACTCTGAGTCCGCAGCATCGGCAACCACTTTCGGCAGTGTCATCCAGGGCAAACCGGCGCCATCCTCGTCCTCGGGGTCCTTGCCGGGAACTGGCACCAGCCTGTCCTCGGAGCCCGGCGCACTCGGCGCGCTCGGCAGCGACCTGCGGCGGGCATTCGGATCGAGCTCGAGCACCGCGTCGTCGAACACGGCTGAAAACACCGCGTCGAAGATGGCCAACTCACTGTGCCGCCGAACCAGACTGATCCTCGATGTCCAGTACAGCCGCGCCCGGGAGTCCGGCGGCAGCGCCACCAGCGCGCGGATGAAGTCATCGATGGCGGTGAATCCCACCGGCACCCCCCGGTCGCGCAGCCGGGTCGCCAGGGCGACCGCGAACGCAGCCCGGTCCACACCGCGCAGCAGCGCGGGAACCGCTCGTCCAACCGGAGTCGCCGAGGCACCAGGGAGGGACGAGACGGCAGAAGTCGCCGGGGCATCAGTAGCGGACGACACAGCCGGAGTCGCCGGGGCATCAGTAGCGGACGACACCACGGAAGCCGCCGGAGTATCAGGCGAAGGCATAACCGAGTTCATCCAGAGCACCGATCATCGTCGTCCGGTCGTCGGGCGTCTTGGCGATGGCCGAGAGCGTGCGCAGGATGTCGGATCTGACGAGCTCGGTGGCACCCAACGCAGACAGGGCAGACACCCAGTCGATGGTCTCCGCCATACCCGGCGCTTTGTCGAGGTCCAGCTCGCGGACCCGTCCGATGAAATCCGTGGTCGAGCCGATCAGCGCCTCGTTCGCGGCCGGCACCGAACGCCGAACGATCTCAGCAGCACGCAGCGCGGCCGGAAAGTCGATCCAGTGGTAGAGGCAGCGGCGGCGGAGCGCATCGTGCAGGTCCCGGCTGCGGTTCGAGGTCAGCACCACCACCGGCCGGCGCAGCGCGGTGAACGTCCCCAGCTCGGGAACCGTCACCGACGCCTCCCCGAGGAACTCGAACAGCAACGCCTCGAACTCGTCGTCCGCCCGGTCGATCTCGTCGATGAGCAGCACCGGCGCGCGCGGACCGTCGTAGCGCACCGCACGAAGAATGGCGCGCACCTGCAGGAATTCCTCGGTGAACAGGCCCGCGCTGGTCGCACTGTCCGAGTGGGACTCGGCCACCCTGATCGCGAGCAGTTGGCGCTGATAGTTCCACTCGTATAGGGCTTCGCTGGCCGTGAGTCCCTCGTAGCACTGCAACCGGATCAGAGGTGTGTCCAGCACCTTGGCAAGGGCCTTGGCCGCCGCCGTCTTGCCCACCCC
>JBBQFE010000626.1:0-2047 GCA_038321605.1 Mycobacteriales bacterium
GGCGCCAACGTCGACCAGATCAAAGAAGAGTTCAAGAGCCATCCCGACGTCTTTACTTCACGGAACGGAAAAGATGTCGGCAGGAGCTCAAGCGCAACCGTCTGGGGGCTGACTCAGGCCTCCGAGTCACCCGAGTCACCCGGGGTTCCGCAAGGGACTGAATCGGAGGTGACTCGACTGACTCCACCCTTAAGGGGAGTCAGACAGTCCGAGTCAGTCCCAACTGTGGAGTCTGAACTGACTTGCGATCCCGAGTCAGCCGAGTTCGACGCCGACTCCGAGCTAGAACGGATCGCCGCCAAGTTCGGGTGTGAGGCGACCGCCTCCCTCACGGAAGCACTTGACGATCAGCGACCTCACGGAGCCCGAGCCCAGCCCGGGAGTAGCGCGTGACTCTTTCCCTCGCTGCTGCTCTGTTGGCTGAGCTTGACGACGAGGCGCTCGACGTTCTCGCCGATCGTCTCCTCGAGCGTGTCGCAGGTCGACTCGACCAGACCGCGCCGGCGTGGCTCGACGTAACCGGTGCTGCTGAGCACCTGTCTTGCCCGAGGTCACGGATCTACGCCCTCGTCAGTGCTAGGCGGATTCCGTTCCACAAGGACGGGTCGCGCTCGCTGTTTGACCGCGCGGAGCTTGACGAATGGGTCCGTTTGGGTGGGGGTCGACGGCCGTGACCTGTTGCCCCGCAGTTGCCCACGTGCTCGGTATCGACCGTCGTTGCTGGGTTTGCGCCGCGACGTCTTCAGTGGAAAGGAAGGGCGCTGATGCCTGGACGTGAGACCTGCCCCGCATGCGGAGGAGTTCAAGTCTGGGCTGACGGCCAGTTGATCTGTCCGCGCCGGTTGTGCAGCGAGCATCCGCACAAGCCCACCACCGACGGGGGAACGGCGTGAGTCGCCTCGACGCCAGGCGTGACCGGCGCCGTAGCAAGGCGGCGGCGGCCACCCTCGGCGAGTCGCTGCTTCGAGTCCGCGACCAGCGCGCATACGAGTCGCAAGGGTTCGCGACATTCGAAGAGTTCTGCCGTGCGCGGGTTCCCGAACTGTGCCCGCAATGGGAGCTGAACCCCGACCAGGTCGACGTGCTCGTCGCTGAGGCGATCGCGCTGGCTGTTCAGCGTCGACGTAGGCGGGGACGGGCATGAGCACGGGCCACGCCATGTGCCCCGCCACGGCGAAGACGACCGGCAAGCCGTGCGGTCTACCAGCCGGCGCCCGGACCGACCACAAAGGATTCGGACTTTGCGCGCTTCACGGAGGCTCAAGCCCGAGCGGTCGCAAACAGGCGCAGAGGATGATGGCCGCCGCGGCGTCCAGCGCGTTCGGTTTGCCGATCGACCTGTCACCAGAGGACGCGTTGATGCAGGAGCTCTCACGGTGCGCGGGTGCGGTGCACTACCTGGCGCAGCACATCCAATCCGTCGCCCCTGAGGAGCGGCTGACCGCCCCTCACGTTGCGTTCGTGGACCTGTACGACCGGGAGCGCGAACGCCTTGTGCGCGTCGCGAAAGCAGCGATCGACGCTGGTATCGCTGAGCGGCAGGTCGCGGCCATCGAACGAACGGCCGAAGCATTCGCTGTCGTCCTGCGCGCCGTGCTTGGCGAGTTGGGTGTCCTTGACGATCCCCGTGCACCCACCATTGTTCAGCGGCACCTGGCTCTGCTTGAGGCGCCAAGCATGAGAGGTCTGGCATGACGCCACGCAAGCCGCAGCTGGCTGATGAGGTTGTCCGTCGCCTCTGGCCGGCGCCGCATCCGTACGTGACTGATCCGGTGGGGTGGATCAACTCGCGGTTGGGGGCGCAGTTGTGGTCTGGCCAGGAAGCCATCGCCCGGTCGCTTGTCAGCAACCGTCACGTCGCCGTGCCCAGCGCGCACGGCTGTGGAAAGGACTGGCTTGCGGCGAGGCTGGCTGGGTGGTGGGTTGAGACGCAGCCCGATCCGTTCGTGGTCTCGACGGCACCTACATCCGCGCAGTTGTCTGGCGTGCTTTGGCGTGAGCTCTCGCGGGCGCACAAGCGGGCCGAGTTGCCGGGCACGATCACCAC
>JBBQFE010000627.1:0-2035 GCA_038321605.1 Mycobacteriales bacterium
TTGGAGAATGGTGACAGCAGACTCTTGCCCGGCTCGGCGTAGCCGAGGACCAGCTCCTTCACCACGGTCTCGCGGTCGAACGAGCGCACGACTGCCTGCCGCAGGCGGACGTCGTTGAACGGCGGCTTACCGCAGTTGAAGGTCAGGAACTGCGTGATCGAGATCGGGTCAGCGCCGACCGTCATGTCGGTCCGGTTCGCAAGCTGTCGTGCCTGCACCGGCAGCAGGCCGCCGAGCTCTACCACCGCGTCCACCTCTCCCGCGATCAGAGCCGAGACGCGCGTGTTGGGATCCGGAATCACCCGCAGACGGATCTCGCGCAGCGGCGGCTTCGGACCCCAGTAGGAATCGTGGCGCTGCAGCAGCGCGTACTGGTCGGTCTGCCATGATGCCAGCTTGAACGGGCCGGTGGTGCCGGGGATGCCCTTGAAGTCGCCGCTCGAGGTGAACGACTTCGGCGAGTAGATCGCGGAGAAGAAGTTGGTCATCGTCGCCTCCATCACCGGGTAGGGCGATGTGTGGCGGAATTCGACCGTGCCCGCATCTACCGCCCGCACACCGGCGAGCGCGCCGTAGGCGTCTTTGGCGTTCAGGGTGAAGAAGGAGGACGTGCGCGGTGAGATCGCGAGGTTGCGCTCGATTGTGGTGACGACCGCGGCAGCATCGAAGGGCTCGCCGTCGGAGAACTGGACCCCTTTGCGCAGAAAGAACGTCCAGGTCAGCCCGTCGTTCGAGGACGTCCAGCGTTCAGCCAGACCGGGGATCGGCGCCAGCGCATCGTCGAGCCCGACCAGCGGCTCGTGGCAGAGCAGCGAGGTGTGCATGTAGAAGGGATCCTGCTCGCCGTTGACCAGGTTGCGGGAGACCGCCATCACCGCGCTGCCGTCCGTTGGGCCGCTGGTCACGGGCGGAGGCACGGTGCCGGCCGGCGGGCGTGCTGGCCCAGGCGTGCCTGAGGGGGCGATAGTGTTCCTTCTGGTGGAGGAGGAAGAGGACGAGCCGGTGCAGGCCGCGAGGGCGGCGGCCGTGCTCAGGGTCCCGATCAAGAACCTGCGCCGGCTGCGACCACTATCATTTGCGTAGGCAGTCGACATGGTTGCTCCTCCTTCAGCTAGGCCGACCGCGGCGCGACGCTCTTATCGGCCGGTGCGGGGGTCGAGCGGACAGCCCGGGACCGCTGCGCGACGCGCTACCGCCTAGTGCGGGGATCGAGCGCATCACGCAGTGTGTCGCCGGAGAGGTTCGCGAGCAGGCTCAACGTGACGATGCACAGGCCGGGGGCCAGCATGAGCCATGGCGCCTGCGCAAAGACGGTGCGGCTGTCGGCCAGCAACACGCCCCAATCGGCACGGGGCGGCTGCACACCGAGGCCCAGGAAGCTCAGCGCCGCAACGACGAGCACGACCTCGCCGAGATTCAGACTGGCCAGCACGACCAGTGGCGTCAGGCTGTTGGGCAGCACGTGCCGCCACAGAATCCGTCCACGGCCGGCGCCGCCGGCCCGGGCAGCCTCAATGTACGCGCTCTCGCGGATACCCGTGACCACGCTGCGGATCACGCGCGCCTCTCCGGCCCAGGAGCCGCCGACGAGGGCCAGGATCAACGTCCATTCACCGACGCCGAGAACGCCCAGCAGCGCCAGCGTCACCAGCAGCCCGGGCAGCGCGAGCAGGACGTCGAGCAGCGCTGCAACGCTGAGGTCAAGCCACCCGCCGATCAGACCGGCAACCGCGCCGGTCGTTGCGGCGAGGAGGGTGGAAAGCAGCACTGCCGAGAATCCAACCAGAATCGCGTGCTGCCCGCCGTACAGCAGGCGGATGAAGACGTCCCGCCCCAGCATGTCCGTGCCCAGCCACGCTGAAGAGCTTGGAGCCAGCAGCCGGCGCTGCAGGTTCAGCAAATTCGGGTCGGTGTGCACGGCAAACGGGGCGAGCAGAAAGCATATGCAGAAGCAGCCCAGCAGGGTGGGTGGAAGCCATGCTGTCCATCGCCTCCCGTTGGCCCTGCGCAGCCCGCCGTTTCGCCCTGTCGCCTC
>JBBQFE010000628.1:0-2018 GCA_038321605.1 Mycobacteriales bacterium
AACGTGCTCGGAGCCGACGCGCCGCGGGTCAGGTTGAACCTGGCCCGCGGAGTGTCGCTGCGGCGGTTGCTGCTGACCAAGAACTTCGCGCTGCTGGTCATCGTGGGTCTGCCTACCCTGGCGCTGACCGCGGTGCTCACCGTCGACAGCGAGAACTCGCACCGGCTGGTCAACACCCTGTCCGGCGTCTCGCTGCCGATCATGGCGTGGCTGGGAGTCGGCAACCTGGTGTCGGTGCTGCTGCCGGTGGCGAGCAGGCCGTTGGTCCAGCGGTGGACGCAACGCCGGCAGGTGGTCACATCCGCGCGTTGGCTGGCGCACCTGGCGCTGCCGTACGCGCTGCTGTACGGCGTCGATCCGGTGGGCGATGTGCCGCGCTCGATCTTCCGTTCGCTGCCCGCGCACTGGCGCACGCCGGATCTGCGGGCCGCGATCGCCGTCGTGACCGGCCTGGTCATCTGGGTGCTCGGGACCACCCTGGCAGGTTGGGTGGTGCGGCACCGCGGGCTGCGCTTTCTCTGAGGTGCGCTGGGTAGGGTGACAGCGTGAGTGAACTTCCAGGGTTACCAGGTTTCCCGTTGAGCCGGCCACGTCGGCTTCGGCGCACCCCCGCCCTGCGGCGGCTGGCGTCCGAGGTGGCGGTGCGTCCGTCCGACCTGATCCTGCCGATGTTCGTTGCCGAGGGGCTGACCGAGCCCCGGCAGATCACATCGATGCCCGGCGTGGTGCAGCACACTCAGGATTCGCTCGCCAAGGCCGCGGTCGAGGCAGTTCAGGCAGGTGTCGGCGGGGTGATGCTGTTCGGAGTGCCGGTGCACAAGGACGCGGTGGGCTCCGGCGCCGATGACCCGAACGGAGTGCTGAACGCCGGCCTGTCGCGGCTGAAGTTCGAACTCGGTGATGCCACGGTGCTGATGGCTGACCTCTGCCTGGACGAGTTCACCGACCACGGCCACTGCGGTGTGCTGGCCGCCGACGGCTCCGTCGACAACGATGCCACCCTGCAGCGTTACGCCTCGATGGCGCTTGCCCAGGCCGAGGCAGGCGCGGACCTGCTCGGGACCAGCGGCATGATGGACGGCCAGGTAGGCGTGGTGCGGCGGGCGCTGGACGGTGCGGGTCGGTCCGAGGTCGGTGTGCTGGCCTACGCCCCTAAGTACGCCTCGGCGTTCTACGGGCCGTTCCGGGAAGCCGTCGACTCGTCGCTGGTGGGTGATCGCCTGACCTATCAGCAGGACCCGTCGCGCGGGGTGACCGAGGCGCTGGCAGAGGTGGCGCTCGATGTGGCCGAAGGTGCCGACGTCGTGATGGTCAAGCCGGCGCTGCCCTACCTGGACATCCTGTCCGCTGTTGCCGCAGCCTCGCCGGTACCGGTGGCGGCCTATCAGGTGTCAGGGGAGTACGCGATGCTCGAGGCTGCGGCCGCCCACGGCTGGATCGACCGGGATCGGGCCATCGCCGAGACCCTGCTGTCCATCAAGCGAGCCGGGGCCAGCATGATCCTGACCTACTGGGCCACCGAGGCTGCGCTCTCCGTCCGGTGACGCGGGTCGGGCGCACCAGCTACCTGCGCACCGCCGCCCTGTCCGGTGTCGTGCTGCTCGGTTGGCTGTGGGATGCCGCCCTCGGCGGGGGCCGGGCCCATGCGCTCGGCTGGCTCGTCGCGCTGCTGGTGGTCGGCGCAATCTCCGTGCTGTCGGTGCACGCGGCCCGCCGGACCGCCCGCGATCAGGCCGTGGCGGGCGATCAAGCCGGGGGAGGCGCCCAGGCAGCGGACTCAGGCACCCAGACAGCGGACGTCAGCGATGCAGCCGACCTGGCGGCGGGAGTCCACAGCGGTCCCATCATCCGGCTGGCCGAGCCGGCCGACCTGGTGACCCTGCCGGCGCTGGAATCATCGGCGGACACGCTGTTCACGGTTGCCGGCTACGGCCGCCCACCGGGCCCGGCGAGCGTCGACGAGCTGCAGTCCGCACTGGTGGTCCTGGTCGCCGGCCGGCCACCGCAGGGCTTTCTCT
>JBBQFE010000629.1:0-2002 GCA_038321605.1 Mycobacteriales bacterium
GGTGGTGTTCACGACGGCGCTGCTCGTCGTGCTGTCGGTGGCGCCGGTCGCGTCTGTCACGGTCAGGACGACGTTGTAGGTGCCGGCGGCAGCGTAGGCATGGCTGGGCCTGATGCCGGTGGCGCTGCTGCCATCGCCGAAAGTCCAGGCGTACGAGGCGATTGTGGAGCCCGGCGAGCTCGAGCTCGAGGCGTCGAACGCGCAGGACAGCTTCGTGCAGCTGTGGGTGAACGAGGCGTCCGGGCCGGCCGTCGTGGCCGTCTGGTTCACGTACGAATCGTGGCCGGCCGCGGTGACCCCGGCGACCGTCAGCGGCGAGACCGACATCTGGTACTGGCAATTCCCGCCGGGGTTGTCCCACTTGGCGACGGCTTTGATGTCCGGGTAGCGCGTCTTCAGCAGCTGCGGAATGCCCTGATACCAGGCGCCTTGAGCCCCAGGCGCTCCGCTGTCGTAGACAGCGCCGTACTCAGAGATCATCTCGGGCTTGCTGATGTCGATCCCGGCGGCGGCGCCGTGGCCGTCGTGCAGCCAGTCGTACATCGGCCCGGCGGAATCGACGAAGCTGCCGCGCAGCACGTTACGGCTCGTGCTGCACTGCGTCGTCGAGTACGCCTCCCAGGAGATCCAATCGACGTAGGAATTGCCCGGGTAGAAGCTCGCGTAGGTCGGGAAGTTCAGGTACCAGCCCGTGGTGATCCACACCCAGACCGAATTCGTCGCGCCGTTGGCAATGAAGAGGTCGTGGACGTGCCGCCAGGCGGCGATGTACTGCGCCGGCGTGCCACGCGAAATCTTGCTCTTGACGTCGGGCTCGTGCTCGAACGTCACGTAGACCGGCGCCTTCAGCGAGGCGACACCTTTCGCCTGGCGGATGAGCCCGGCGTCGACACTGCCGCCGGCGACGGTCGCATAGTCGTACGGCAGGGACTCGATATTGACGTGGAGCAGATGGCCGCTCGCCACTTCAGCCTTTTCGTTGGCGTTCGGGAGCGTGTCGCCTACGTAATGAAAGTGGTAGCTGATGTCGAACGTGCGTCCCACCGTCGCCTCGTCGGCGCTGAGCGTGGCGGAAGAGCCGTTAGGAGCGGAGAAGCCCCACAGGGCGCCGCATGCTGGCACCGCCCGCGGAAGTAGCGTGCCGCACGCCGCTGCCTGAGACGGGAGCGCCCCCGCGACAAGCCCACCCAGAACGATCGAGACGCTGACGAGCACGACCATCAGACGCCTTACCACCATGTACTGCTGACCCCCGTCAAATGACTATTAGAGGAAAACTAACACCTCAAAGAAACAGCGTTCGAACGTTTCCTGAACTGGCATTCGGCTGAATGGGTGGTCTTTGACGGCCGCCGGCCTAGTAAGCCCCACGGCCGGCCAATACCGCCCCGATCGTGCGGACCATGATCACCAGATCCAGGACGAAGGACCAGTTCTCGACGTAATAGAGATCGAGCCGGACCGACTCCTCCCACGAGAGGTCTGATCGCCCGCTGACTTGCCACAGTCCGGTGAGCCCCGGCTTGACCAGCAGCCGGCGGCGCACGTCAGCGGCATAGAGGTCGACCTCGCTCGGCAGTGGCGGCCGCGGGCCGACGAGCGACATCTGACCGGTGGCGACATTCCACAGCTGGGGCAGCTCGTCCAGGGACATGCGCCGCAGCCAGCGGCCGACGCGGGTGACGCGCGGGTCGCGGCGGATCTTGAACAGCACGCCGCCGCTCTCGTTCTTGTCGGTGAGGTCGATCAGCAGCTCCTCGGCGGCCGGGACCATGCTGCGAAATTTCAACAGCTTGAACGGCGTCCCCGCGATGCCGCTGCGGGTCTGGCGGAAGAGCACCGGCCCCCGGCTGTCGAGCTTGATGGCTATAGCGATGCCGATCAACACCGGGGAAAGCACCAAGAGCGCGAACACGGCCAGGACCCGGTCTGTCGCAGTCTTCAGGATCCGGCTCGCGCCGCTGAACTTGGGCTCGGTCACCTGCAGCAGGGAAAGCGCGCC
>JBBQFE010000630.1:0-1993 GCA_038321605.1 Mycobacteriales bacterium
TAGTGTGGCCCATCGGTTCGACGGGCCGAATGTCGGCAACGGACGTAGGGTCGCCTGGTGATCGGTTCACCCCTTGACGCCGAAGATCTGCGGGTCCGCGTTCAAAAGACGCTGGACGAGTTCATCGCTGCCCAGGTGCCAACCCTTGACAGCATCAGCTGCGATCTCGGCCCGCTCACCGACGCCATCTCCGCTCTGCTCATGGGCGGAAAGCGACTTCGGGCCGGCTTCTGTTTCTGGGGCTGGCGTGGGTCTGGTGCAGCTGACCAGGAGGACATTCTCCGCGCTGCCGCAGCACTCGAACTCCTCCAGGCCTGCGCACTCATCCATGACGACGTGATGGACGGTTCCGACACCAGGCGCGGTCAACCCTCCGTGCATCGCCGATTTTCCACGCTGCACCGGGGCAGCCGCTGGCTCGGTGACCCGGAATCGTTCGGTACCGGTGCGGCCATCTTGGTCGGCGATCTGTGTCTGGCCTGGGCTGACGAGCTGTTGTACGCCTCGGGTCTGCCTGCCGAGCACCTGCTGCGCGGCAAGCCGGTCTACGACGCGATGCGTACCGAGTTGATGTCCGGCCAGTACCTCGATCTGTTGGAGCAGTCCCGCGGTGGAGGTTCAGTCGAGCGAGCCCTGAACGTGGTGCGCTACAAGAGCGCCAAGTACACGATCGAGCGGCCGCTCCATCTCGGAGCCGCCCTGGCCGGTGCGCCGACCGAACTCATGGATACGTACCGTGCGTACGGGCTCCCGCTGGGCGAAGCGTTTCAGCTCCGCGACGACGTTCTTGGAGTCTTTGGCGATCCCGCCGAAACTGGCAAGCCGGCCGGTGATGATCTGCGTGAGGGCAAGCGAACCGTTCTTGTCGAGACGGCGTTGACCCTCACGTCCCCCGCAGAGGCCGGCCGCCTGCGGCAACACCTTGGCGATCCGCACCTCGATGAAGCTGGGATCGACGAGCTGCGCGACATCATCGGTTCGTGCGGAGCACTCGGCCAGATCGAACGCCTGATCGCGGACGGGACCGAGACCGCGTTGCGCGCCCTTGACCGCGCTGGCGCCGGTGCCGTCGGTGAGCCCGCACGCGATGTCCTGGCTGATCTCGCGATTGCGGCCACGTCACGCCGCGGCTAAAGCCGGGCACTAACTGGGTGTCCCTACTCGCGACCGAGCGGTGCCCGGCGGATCCGGCCGGATCTGCTGATGACGGCGTCGGAGAACTGGCACAACTGAGCCGTCCTGGCTTGCTCCTATACCGACGCAGTGCGGACTGTCGGAGCAGTGTGAGTGACTGGGAACCGTCGTAGGGAGAGTCATGGGTAGGCGACGTCACCAGGTTGGTAGTGGTCAGAAGATCGCGAGGCAGCATCACGTCGTCTCGACGTCCTACATCACCGGCTTTGCCGATTGTTCCCGGCAGCTGACAACGGTCGCGCTTCCCGGCCAGCACTCGCACCTCATGAGCGTCAGTGACGCCACAGTGGCCAAGGACTTCTACAACGTTCGGCTGCCCGGTGGCGAGATGTCCGACGTCTTTGAGCGCCTGTGGGGCCAGATCGAAATGCCTGCGGCAGTTGTACTCAACGATGTCGTCGGCGGCCTGTGGCCTCTACCACCGAGGCAGAAGGCGACGCTGGCGGCCTGGATGGCCTTGCAGCATCTTCGGGGGCAGGACACTCGCTCGTCGTTGACCGGTTGGGACGCGGGCCTGATCAGGCTCGTGGTGGGCACCAGCGGGAAGAAAGCCCTGCGGAGGCACATCGAGAAGCCGGAAGGCACTCCCCTCGAGGACGCGAGGCTCGATGCCGAGTGGGCCGACCTAACGCAGCCTAGCGGCGCGACACTGGGGGACGAGGTCGAGCAGCACATCGACACAACCTTGGACCTAGTGCCGCCGACTGCCGCGATGCTTGCCGATCAGCAGTGGTCGCTCCACGTGCCAAGTTGAAAGTGGGCTTGGGTCCCCGACTCGGGACTGTCTGGCCGCATCGGA
>JBBQFE010000631.1:0-1987 GCA_038321605.1 Mycobacteriales bacterium
GTGCTGCCCGCGTTCGACCAGCTGGCCCAGCATCGTCTGCTGCCCGACCGCTGGCTGCTGATCGGCAACGGTCGCGGCGATGTGTCGCACGAGGACTTCCAGGGCCACGTGCACGAGGTGCTCGACGAGTTCGGCCCCAAGCCGGGCGCCGAGTGGGATGCCTTTGCCGCCAACCTGCGCTTCGCCGGAGGTGGCTTCGAGGCAGCCAACCCGGGCAGCCTGCTCGACGTGCTGGCTGAGGCCCGCAAGGAACTCGGCGAGGGCGCGCAGTACGTCCACTACCTGGCCATCCCGCCGACCGCTTTCGCGAAGGTCACCGAGGGCTTGGGCGAGCATGGTCTGGCCGAAGGCGCTCGGGTCATCTACGAGAAGCCGTTCGGGACGTCGCCGGACAACTTCCGCGAGCTCGACACCGCTGTCCACAAGGTGCTGGACGAGTCGCAGGTCTTCCGCATCGACCACTTCCTTGGCAAGGAAGGTACCCAGAACCTCCACGCCCTGCGGTTCGGCAACGGGCTGTTCGACCACGTATGGCACCGCGACTTCGTCCGCGCTGTCCAGATCGACGTGCCCGAGACGCTCGACATCGATGACCGCGCGGTGTTCTACGACGAGACCGGCGCGCTGCTGGACATGGTGGTGACCCACCTGTTCCAGGTGGCCGCCGAAGTTGCGATGGAGCCGCCGCTCTCGATGTCCGCCGAGGACCTGCAGACCGCGCGCGAGACCGTCATCGCCGCGTTCCGGCCACTCAGCCCGGACGACGTGGTGCTTGGTCAGTTCGACGGATACCGGGAGACCGAGGGAGTGGCCGCCGACTCGACCACCGACACGTTCGTCGCCGCGCGCCTGTGGATCGACACCGACCGGTGGCACGGCGTTCCGTTCCTGATGCGGACGGGCAAGCAGCTCGCCGCGTCCCAGCAGCAGGTCAGCCTGATCTTCCGCGACCCCGAGGACGGACCGCTGCACCACGCGCTGCCCCAGGAGGGCAACGTGCTGTCCGTGTCAGTGGCCGGCTCAGGCTCGGTGCGGCTGCGGGTCGTCGTCAAGGAGCCCGGCGCGGAGTTCAGCCTGACCTGCGCCGAGACCGAGCTGCCGCTGGGCACGATCGCCGAGGGCGATCCGCTGCCCCCGTACGTCAAGCTCATCCACGACGTCATCGTGGGCGACCGTTCGCTGTTCACCCGGCCCGACGGCCTCGGCAGCGCCTGGGACACCATCACGCCGGTGCTCAACGCCCGGCCGGACGTGCAGCCCTACGCGCGGGGGTCGTGGGGGCCGGCCAGGGCCATCGAGCTGGCCGCCCCCGAGGGCTGGCTCATCGGATAGCCGCTCAGCTGATGCCGAGCGAGCCCGGCAGGTGGAAGACGTCGGAGAACCCGTACGCGACCTGGGGCAGCTGGACCGCCAGGCCCTCGTCGACCGGGTGCACCGGCTCGGTGTAGCCGTAGACGATCACCTTGACGCCCTTGGTGTTCCTGACGGACAGCCTGAGTCCCGCCTTGACCGGCAGCAGCAGGTACTGCGCGTGCCCGAGGGCGTGCGGTACGGTCACGCCGCCGACGACTGTGGTGCCCTTGCCGGCGATGACCGCGACTGCCACGCCCGTGGCGTCCGCCGGCACTCCCGCGGAGCCCAGCAGGATGGTCGCGGCGGTCTTGACCCGCTAGGCCTGGTACAGGGTGTGGAAGAGGTTGCCGCTGGTGCTCGGTAACCTGGCGTACCAGCCCATGACGCGCACCGTGAGGTTGCCTGCCGTGACCGGGTCTACTGCTGGATGAATGCGAAGCCGCTGGAGACCAGCTGGACGATGACGCCGCCCACGCAGCCACCGGTCCCAGGTCGGGGCTGGGCGCGTGCAGGCGGTCCTGGTGGGTGTCGTTCGTCGTGCAGCCGGCCGGGTCAGCAGCCGCCGACGCCAGCAGCTGGCCATCGGGCGAAACGCCCATGCGCGACATATGTCCATGGCCAGTTCTCCCGCGCC
>JBBQFE010000632.1:0-1975 GCA_038321605.1 Mycobacteriales bacterium
GCAGTCGGTTATCGGAGCGTCGCCCGCCTGTCGCCGGCCGCGTTCGGTGTCACGGTGCTCGCCCTGGGTCTGGTGCTCACCCCGCTCGGAACCCAGATCAACGGGGCCAACGCCTGGTTCGCGCTCGGCCCGGTACAGCTGGAGCCGTCGCAGATCGCGGTGCTCGCGCTGATCGTCCTGTTCGCCCAGCTGCTGAGCCATACCAACGGGTCACACGAGAACCGAACTCTCCGGCAGCTGGTGGTCCCGCTCGTGCTCGCAGGGCTCGTGGTCCTGCTGATCCTCGCCGAACCCGCCCTGGGCATGGCGCTCGTGATCGTCGCCGTCGTCGCCGCCATCCTGGCCCTGACCGGCATCACCCGCAGCGCCGTCGCGGTCCTGGCCATCCTCGCCGTGCTGATCGTCGTCGGCGGTGTCCGCATGCACGTGGTGAAGCCGTATCAGCAGCAACGGCTGAGCGCCTTTCTGCATCCCAGCGCCGACACCAACTCGGGCTACCAGACGCTGGAATCGCTCATCGCCGTGGGTTCCGGCGGGGTGGCAGGAAAGGGCCTGCTCAACGGCGCACAGACCAACGGATCGTTCGTCCCCGAACAACGCACCGACTTCATCTTCACGGTCGCCGCCGAGGAGACCGGCTTCATCGGAAGCACGGTCCTGCTTGGCCTGCTGGCCAGCCTCTGCCTGGTCGCCCTACGGATCGCCGCCCGCGCCCGGGACCAGCTCGGGCAGGTGATGGCCGGCGGGATCGCGTTGTGGTTCAGCGTGCAGACCTTCGTCAACGTCGGAATGGCGATCGGCATCATGCCGGTCACCGGCATACCGCTGCCCTTCATCTCCTACGGCGGTTCCGGCCTGTTCGTCGACGTCGTCGCCGTCGGACTGCTCTGCAGCATCGCCCGCGAACAACAGCCACGAACCCGGCCGAGGCGATAGCACAACGGTCGACAGAAGCCGGCGGCTGCTGACCGTGTGCGAAACCACATCCCGGTGGGGCTCATTCGCGCACGCCGTGCACCACGGAAGCAGGACGCGCGCGCCGTCCGGGCGCACAATGGCCGGTGGTGCCGTCTGGCCACCAGTTCGCTCACCACCAGGAGAGGAACCGCATGAGCTTCGTGGACAAGGCCAAGAACAAGATCGAAGAGGCCCAGGGGCGCGGCAAGGAGAAGACCGGCGAAGCGACCGGGGACGACAAGCTGCAGGCCGAAGGTCAGACCGACCAGACCAAGGGCAACCTCAAGGACGCCGGGGAGAAGGTCAAGGACACGTTCAAGTAGCCGCACGCACCGCGCCGCGAGCTGCGCGTCCCCGGCGGTGACCTCCGCCAGCATGATGGACTGCCCTCCAGCGGGTGACTTGCCTCATCTATGTCGAAGGACCGGACATCCTGGGCACAGCGCGACTGATCGCCGCCTACGACGGCGACGTCAGCCTGGCCCGTCGGGTCCGGGCCTCGGCTGGTCTGGCGGTGGAGTCAGCGGGTGGGGCGGCGCGCCGAATGCAGGTGCCAGGGGCCGGCCTCGGCGGGTCGCCGCCGCCTTCGAATAGGACAGTGAGCGCACCACGAGCCCGCTTAGTCGCGGCTTCGATTCGTCACGGCCCCTTGACAGACTGACTCCATATCAACTTGCCGGTCCAGCGCCGCGGTTCAGGCGGTGCGGGCACGTTGGTCTTGCTGGAACCGGCCGGCCGGGATTGGGCAGGCGCCGCACGGCTTGCCCAACGCGGTCTGGGAGCGCGCCTGGTTAGGTGTGGTCGCTGTTAGGGTCAACGTCGAAGTCGCGAGGTTGTCGCCCCCACGGTCAGCGCGCTCGGGTCGTCCGACGTGCGGAGGTCTGCACGCCGCGGTAGTCCGCTGAGAAGCATGAGCACGCCGGCGGTGACGGCACAGGCCAGCCACACCGCCCACCCGCCCGGTGGGCTCCAGTGGCTGTGCGCGGCGAAGAAGAACGGCCCATGGATCCCGACGGCG
>JBBQFE010000633.1:0-1963 GCA_038321605.1 Mycobacteriales bacterium
CGCCCTGCACGACCTGGTGTGCAGCAACCGGATGAGCCTGTCCGACGCCCAAACCAGCATCGCCGGCGACTGGGTCACCACCTACCGCCACGTCCTCGGACACGACCCCACCAGCTAAGCCAACAACCGACAACAGGGTCAGGCCGAGGGCGCCAGGGACGGCGGCACCACCCTCGCGCTACGCGAACAGGACGCGATCGCGGCGACTGTGCTGTGCGCAATCAATCGCAGCGAAGACATCGGCGGCCCACTCACGGACCTCGAAGTCCAGACGCGGGCGGTGCTCACCAGGGCCAACCTCGACCGTGCGCGGCCAGCAGACGGGTAAGAACCACCCCACACCGGTCACGCGCCCATGTCCGGTGACCGATCCCCCATCGACACGGTTCACCTGCCAATATGTACGGACTGTGTACTCTGTAGATATGCCCTCCATCGGTGTCACCGAAGCCCGCGACCAGCTCGGTGAGCTGGTCAATCGCGCCGCCTACAGCGACGAGCGCATCGTCCTGACCCGCCATGGTCGGCCTGTGGCTGCCCTGGTTCCCATTGCCGTACTCCAAGAACTTGAGGACGCTGAGGACACCGCCGATCTGGCAGCAGCTCGCGAGGCGGCCGTCGACGGTGGCCCCAACGTGTCCCACGCGCAGGTGCTCGCAGACCTCGTTGCTGATGAAGCGCGCCAGCCCCGTAGCGCGTGAGCTACGAGATCGAGTGGAAGCCCGCAGCACGTAAGGAGATCCGCAAGCTTGACCCGACCGTCCGCCGGCGAGTGCTCGCGGCGGTCACCGCGCTTGCCGCGGACCCTCGACCCCCAGCGTCGGTGAACCTCACCGGCGCACCCGGATGGCGGCGCATCCGCATCGGTGGCTACCGCGTCATCTACGAGGTGCGCGACGAGATCCTTGTCGTCCTCGTGCTACGCGTGGGATCGCGCGGAGGCGTGTATCGACGACTGAACGAGTAGTCGGTCTCGTGGGGCGACGGGTGCACGGGACGGGTCCGTCCCGGTCGTCGATCCTCGACCGCTCTTCTCTTCGATTGCGCTTGGGCGCAGAGCGGTCTGGGTCAGGCGAACTCGGTGGCCTGGGCTGCGGCCCACTCGGCGACTCGCTGGGTGCTCTCTTCCTCGGAAAGGTCCTCCACGCGCGACATGATCGACCAACGCACCCCGAACGGGTCGCGGATCGAGGCGAAGCGGTCACCGGAGACGAAGGTGGTCGTGGCCTCGCGCACCATCGCGCCTGCGTCGACTGCGCGAGCAACGGTGGTGTCTACATCGGCGCAGTACAGGCCGATGGAGTAGCAGTCCCCGTCGCCGTCGGGCGCCGACACCAGACCGTAGCCCGGGTTGGGCTCGCCGACCTGGAGGCGACCATCACCGAAGTCCAGCTCGGCGTGCACCACCACACCACCCATCTCGGTCACGCCGAGGACGCGGGCGCCGAAGACCGTGCGGTAGAACTCGACCGCCGCGGCGGCCTCGCGCACGACGAGGAACGGGGTCAAGCTCGTACTTCCATGCGGAACGCCGTTGGTGGTGTGCTCACCGCTCACGCCGCGGGGGGAGTCGGGCTGGATGCTGTCCTGGTCCATGCCGTCACCGTAGGGGCGCTGCGCGCGGCCTGGCTTGAAGATTTGCGACAGCCCGGGGAAATGGGAAGGGGTGCAGGTGGCCGCAGAGGTCGTCGACGGGCGCGGGGTGCTCTATCCCGCCCGGCTGCCGACCTTCCACCGTCATCAGGCCCCGCCGGCGCTGGCCGACCGGGTGCGGTGGTTCTGGGTCCCTCGCTGGCACCTCGCCCCCGGGCGCACCTCGCGCCAACACCTGCTGGCCTTTCCCGCCTCCAACCTCGTCGCTGGCCCCGAGGGGGTCACGCTCAGCGGCCCCACCACGCACGCCTCCTACGTCGACCTCCAGGGCGAGGGCTGGGTTGTCGGTGCGCTGCTGCGCCCGGCCGGC
>JBBQFE010000634.1:0-1958 GCA_038321605.1 Mycobacteriales bacterium
ACCGTCCCGTCAACGCTGACCCGGCCCTGGGCGATCAACTGCTCGCTGGCGCGGCGCGATCCCACTCCAGCACTGGCCAGCACCTTCTGCAGCCTGATCCCGTCCGGCGCGTGCCCGTCGCCCATCACAACTCGTCGGAATCTACGGAGTCAAGCTCAGGAAGTAGCGGGGCCAGCGACGGCAGCTCCTCGACCGACGAGATACCCATCTTCTCCAGGAACTGCGGTGTCGTCCGGTACAACCCGCCGCCGGTGTCGGGATCCACACCGACCTCAGTGATCAGTCCACGGGCCAGCAGGGTGCGAACGACGCCGTCGACATTGACGCCCCGGATCGCGGAGATGCGGGCCCTGGTGACCGGCTGGCGGTACGCGATCACGGCTAGGGTCTCCAGGGCGGCCTGACTGAGCTTGCTGCGTTGGCCGTCGAGCAGGAATGCCTCCACGATGGGCGCGTAGCTGTCCCGCGTGTACAACCGGAACCCCGTCGCCGCGGGCCGAAGCTGCCAACCCGCCTGGCGCTCGTCCAGCTCTGCGGTGATCGCTGCGAGCGTCTGAGCAACCTCCACCACCGGTCGCTGGACCGAAGCAGCGAGCTGCGTCAGCTCGAGCGGACCATCGGCGACGAACAGCAGCGCTTCGATCGCACCGCGCAGGCCGCTGGGACCGGTGAGATCCACCACTGCTGCGCCCGAGCGCTGGTCACCGCCCGGCGAGGGAACGGCGTCAATCACCCCGGTCGGCTCGGTGAGGTCGGACAGGTCGGGCATCAGACGTACTCCTCGTCGGGGTTCACAAGCGGGTAGTTCGGGTCGCCAGGGTCGGGCCGGATTCGGAGTCCTCGGGGCTGCCGATCCCCGCGGGGCTTCCGCCGGTCCAGCGGACTCGCAGCTCGGCCAGCGCCGCAGCCTGGTCAAAGGCAACGTCACCGTCCCGGTAGAGCTCGAGTAGCCCCAGAAAGCGGGCGACCACCTCCAAGGTAGAGGTGCAGTCGGCGACGAGCGATCGGAAGGTGGCCGTTCCGGTCCGTGCCAGCCGCTCCCGCATGGCCGCCATATGCTCTCGCACGCTCACCCGTGGCGCGTGAATGTGCTCGATACCCACCATGGGTTCCGGTCGCGGTCGCAGGGCGGCCGCCGCCACCGCCGCGAACTGGTGGATATCCACTCCGATCTGCAACTCCGGGCTGAGCGCGGCGAACTGTGGCTCGAGCTCGGCGGTACGACCGAAGCGGCGGCCGGCGATTCGTTCCAACTCGGCAAGATGCTTGGCGGCAAGCTTGTACGCGCGGTACTGCAGGAGCCTGGCGAAGAGCAGGTCACGCGCCTCGAGCAGCGCCAGATCCTCCTCGTTCTCGACGTCGGCGGCAGGCAACAGGCGGGCGGCCTTCAGATCCAGCAGGGTCGCGGCGACCACCAGGAATTCGGTCGCCTGGCCCAGATCGAACTCATCACCGGCGGCTGTCAGATAGGCGATGAAGTCATCGGTGACCTGTGACAGGGCCACCTCCGTGACGTCCAACTGGCGCCGGTTGATCAGACTCAGCAGCAGGTCGAAAGGTCCCTCGAAGTTGTCCAGTCGGACCCGAAAGGTGCCATCGACGACCAACGGCTCCGGCTCGGACGGCAGGTCCCATTCCTCCGGCAGATCCTCCAGGTCCACGGCGTCGGCACTCGTCTCGGGGCGCTCGGTCACGGCCGGGACAGAACCTCCATGGCCAACTCCCGGTACGCGGTGGCGCCGGTGGAGTTGGGTGCCCAGGTGGTGATCGGTTCGCCAGCCACCGTGGTTTCCGGAAAGCGGACGGTGCGATTGATGACGGTGTCGAAGACCTTGTCGCCGAAGGCCTCCAGGACCCGGGAGAACACCTCGCGGCCATGCAGGGTGCGACCGTCGTACATCGTGGCCAGGATGCCTTCCAGCCGCAGGTTCGGGTTGAGGCGCTGCTGGACCTTGTCG
>JBBQFE010000635.1:0-1943 GCA_038321605.1 Mycobacteriales bacterium
CCAGGCGGAGAATGGTGAACGATGCCTGAATGGAGGCAACCTTGGTGGTGCTCGGGTCGTTGCCGGTACGCGCCGGCTCGATCGGGTACTGCCGGTCGAACAGCGAAACCTGACGGCTGTTCTCGGTGGCTGATTCCACCCATCCGCTGTCCTTGAGCTGATCGAGCACCACTTGGCGTACGTAGAACGGCCGGGCGGCTGCGGCCACCTGGACCTTGAAGAGGTCGACCGGGTTGCCACGGCGCAGCGAGCCCTGCAGATCGGCGGCGTTGTTCAGCACGATCCGCCCGGACCCGCCGGACCCGTCGCCGTTGCCGTCGTGGTGGGTCGCCCGCGCGAGCAGGTTCGACGACACCGAGGGCAGCGCCAGCGGCACGATCAGCGCAGCGACAATGCCGGTTACCGCCATTCGCCGGGCGCCCCCCAGCCGGCCGGCCGAACCGTCCACCGACGGACCCCAGGCCCGATCCTGCAAGCGCGTGCACGCAATCAGAATCAACAGGAAGCCGACCGCGGCCGCGGCAAAGTAGACCGGACTGGCTGCTCTCGACGAGGTGGCCGACGCAACGGCCAGCACCTCCAGCAGGGGCGCGGCAGCCAGCAGCGGGCGGCGCAACAAGATCCCCAGCACGTCGGCGAGGGCCACCAGAAGCACGGTTGCCGAGGCGACCAGCAGCCTGAGTGAGGGTGTCGACGCAAGCGGCGCGTGCTCGCCCTGCATCAGCCGGTGCGCGTCCTGGATGAGCAGGTGCACGTCGTTCACCGACGCCCAGGTGGGTACGACACCCAGGTACAGGTGTTGCGGAACGTAGACCCAGCACAGGGCCAGAACCGAGCCGGCCAAACCGAGCAGGACCTGCCAGGCCGCAGGGGTCCGCTGGGCACGGAAGGCTGCGACGATCACCACGTAGGGCAGGACACACCCCACGCTTGCGATCAGCCAGGACCAGTCGGTGAACACCGAACGCATCGGCAGCATCGTCAACAGGACACCACCCGCCACCAACGCGGTGGCCGCCACCATCGTGCGGCCGTCCTCGGCACTGACCGTGGGATTACGCCGCTGTGGGCCCGGTGGCGGCCGCTTTGCGGTGCTGGCCGCACGCTCGCTGGTCGCGGTCACCGAAGGTTTCCGGTCATCGCCGGACCGTCGCAACCTGCGCCGCGCGCAGGGACGTGGAAAGCATGCTCGGCCACAGGTCGGACAGCGACTGTCCGCCGTCTGCTCCGACCACCCGCCAACCACTTGCGCGCAGTGCCTGTGCGGCGGACTGCCAGGCGCCCTCCAGTTCGGCGCTGCGGACCGCGTCAGAGCTCGGGACACCCGAACCCTCAAACGTCCAGGGCCGCAGCAGGAGCGCGACCGCCGAGCCGGGAAGTCGGGGGCGCAGGGTCAACTCGCCGATGCCGCCACGGTCGAACGCGGCCAGGACGGCGAAGACCGACGACTCGCGTCCGATGTTGTTCACTGCTTCGGACAGCGGCTCGATGTCCGCGCGTACGGCTGGCGACGTGTCCGCCAGTAGATCCAGCATCGACTCGACGTTGTCGTGCGCGGCCTGCCCGGAGCCATTGACCAGCACCACCCGACGACCCCGCTCGGCCAGATGGGTGGTGATACTCGCGGCGGCGGAGACGGCCCACTCGAACGCTGCCGACTCGGTGCCCGCCGGTACTCCGGAGCGCAGGTACGCGGCGACCCGGGTGTCCAGCACGACCAGCGTCTGGCCGTGCCAGGGACGTTCCTCCTGGCGCACCATCGTCCTGCCGGAGCGGGCTGTGCTTCGCCAGTGGATCTTGCGCAGGTCATCGCCGTACCGGTATTCACGCACCGATGCGTCGTCGGAACCGCCGGAACCGACCGAGTGGCTGGCGGTGGATCCACCGTCGCGCCAGGCCATCGGCAGCGTCAGGGGCGCGAGCACCTCGCGACGAGGCTGCAT
>JBBQFE010000636.1:0-1930 GCA_038321605.1 Mycobacteriales bacterium
CTGCTGAACCAGCACTTTCACCGGCAGTCCGGTGACGCGCTCACCCTCGCTATCCAGTCCAACGACCCCGTCCGCTCACCGGCCGTCAAAGCACAGGTCGCCCAGGCGATCTCGGTGATGTCCCGCGCCGAGGGGGTCACCTCGGTCAGCAACCCGTACCAGGGGCCCGGGCAGATATCGGCGGACGGGCACGTCGCGTTCGCGACCGTGCAGTTCAGCCTGCCGATGGCGAGCATCAAGAACAGCGAGGCCCTGGCGCTGATGGCGGACGCCCGGCAGGCCTCCGGGCACGGCACCACGTTCAGCCTCGGCGGCGACGTGATCGACAACGCCGAGACGCCGTCCGGCGGCCCGACGGAGGGCTTCGGCGTGCTGGCCGCGGCGATCGTGCTGCTGATCGCGTTCGGCTCGCTGCTGGCCATGGGCCTGCCGATTGTCACCGCGATCTTCGGCATCGGCACCGGGCTGTCGGTCATCGCGCTGCTGGGCCACCTGGTGCCCGCGCCGTCGTTCTCGCCGATCGTGGCGTCACTGATCGGGATCGGGGTCGGCGTCGACTACGCACTGTTCATCGTCACCCGGTTCCGTGAGGCGCTGCGCGGCACGGACGGCCGCCAGTACCCCGGCCAGCAGGCCCGGGCGCCGCAGTCACCCGAGGAATCCGTGGTCACCGCCATGCGGACGGCCGGCCGGTCGGTGCTCACCGCCGGCGGGACCGTCGCCATCGGGATGCTCGGCCTGCTGGTGCTCCGGCAGGCCTTCCTGAACGGTGTCGCCGTGGCGGCGGCCGTGACGGTGGCGATCATGGTGCTGGGCGCGCTGACCCTGGTCCCGGCACTGCTCGGCTTCACCGGAACGCGGCTGGCTAAGCCGTCACGGATCCGGCTGCCGGGCCGGCGGAAGGCTGGGCCGGGCCGGGACCGTTCGGTTTCACCGCCGGCTGCGGCCCGGTGGGCCGCCATGATCCAGCGGAAACCAGTCATCGCCATGGTCGGTTCCCTGGTGGTCATCCTCGCGCTGGCCGCACCCGCGCTCGGCATCAAGCTGAGCTTCCCGGACGAGTCCGCGCAGGTGCACAGCACCATGGGTTACCAGAGCTACGCCACCATGGCCCGCGGCTTCGGGCCGGGTTTCGACGCGCCGCTGGTCGTCGCGGCCAAGCTGCCCGCGGGCGGGGCCAGCGCGGCCCTGCCGAAGCTGGAGGCGGCCGTGCGGGCCACCCCGGGCGTGGCCCGGGTGACCCCGGTCACCGTCAGCCAGGACCACCAGGCCGCCTTGCTGATCGCCTACCCAACCACGGGCGAGCAGGACGCGGCCACCAACACGCTGGTCAACCACATGACCGGCACCGTGCTGCCGAAGGCCACGAAGGGCACCGGGATCACCGCGTACCTCACCGGGCCGAACGCGGGCAACGTCACGTTCGCGAACCTGATCAGTGCGCGGCTGCCGTTGCTGGTGGCGGTCGTGGTGGTGCTGTCGATGCTGCTGCTGCTCGTGACGTTCCGGTCGGTGACCGTCACGATCAAGGCGGCGCTGATGAACCTGCTGTCGATCTCGGCGGCGTACGGGGTGCTGACGCTGGTCACGCAGGACGGTTTCGGCCGCCAGCTGTTCGGGTTCCCCGAGAAACTGCCGGTGACGACCTGGGTGCCGGTGTTCCTGTTCGTGATCCTGTTCGGGCTGTCCATGGACTACGAGGTGTTCCTGCTGTCGCGGATCCGGGAGTCCTATGACGTCACCGGGGACAACAGCGCATCGGTGTCGGCCGGGGTGGCCAGCACCGCACGGGTGATCTCGGCGGCAGCCGCGATCATGATCGTGGTGTTCCTGTCGTCGGTGCTGGGCGGCAACGTGTCGGTCAAGCAGGTCGGGCTCGTGCTGGCGGTGGCGGTCCTGATCGACGCCACGTTCGTCCGGCTGGTGCGGG
>JBBQFE010000637.1:0-1930 GCA_038321605.1 Mycobacteriales bacterium
CGGCCACTGGCCGCAGTTCACCCGGCCCGAGGATCTTGGGCGGGCGATCCTGGGATCGATGGTGGCCCCGCAGGTCGACGCACCGCCCATGGCCGGCCTGGACGAGCAGGGTCGTCCAGAACCTCCCCTCGCGGCCGGCGAGACCGCTACCCTCCTGGGCTTCCTGGAGTACCAGCGCGCGACCCTGGCGTGGAAGTGCGCGGGACTGGACGCAGCCGGCCTGAGGGCGACCGTCGGTGCCTCGTCGATGACCCTGGGTGGGTTGCTCAAACACCTGGCCTACGTTGAGGACAACTGGTTCTCCCGGTGGCTGCACGGGCGAGACCGACAGCCCCCGTGGGACACGGTGGACTGGAAGGCTGACCCCGACTGGGAGTGGCACTCGGCCGCCGAGGACTCACCGGAGCAGCTCCATGCGCGCTGGCAGGCCGCCGTGGCCCGCTCCCGCTCCCTGGTCGCGGAGGTGCCGGCCGACGGCGGCCTGGGGCGGCTGGCCCGGCGCACCTGGCCGGACGGTCAGGCACCCAGCCTGCGCTGGATCCTGGTCCACATGATCGAGGAGTACGCGCGGCACAATGGGCATGCCGACCTGCTTCGAGAGTCGGTGGACGGGCAGACGGGGGAGTAGCCACATCGGGGCACTGTAGGTGCTCTTCATGTGGATCATCAGTATCAGGTCGAGCGCGATTGGCGTAGTCCGGCGATGAGCAACCGGACCATGCGGCGGGCGTCGTAGCGGGGGTCGTTGTCGGCGCCGATGCAGAGGTTGCCGACGCCGCGCATCAGGTCGTAGGCATCCATGTCGGGGCGAATCTCGCCGGCCTCAGCTGCGGCGTCGAGCAGTCGGGCGCACACGGGCACGAGGCGGTCGAGAAAGTAGGCGTGCAGCGCGTCGGATCCGGCGTTGTCGGGCTGCAGCACAGCGGCGAGTCCGTGCTTGGTGGCCAGGAAATCGACGAAGAGGTCGATCCATCGCCCTAGTGCGGCGTGGGGAGTTGCGCTGCTCGCCAGAAGGGCTGGACCGGCTGCGGCGCATGCCTCGACCTGGTGCCGGTAAACGGCGAGGATAAGGTCCGCTCGCGTCGGGAAGTGGCGGTAGATCGTACCTATCCCGACGCCGGCCTTGGCCGCGATGTCACGCACCGGCGCTTCCACGCCGGACGTGACGAACACCGCAGCGGCGGCATCGAGCAACGTCTGCTCGTTGCGCCGCGCGTCGGCCCGTTTACGCGGGGCCGCGTGCCCTGCTCGCCCGTCGATGTCGGCCACCGTGCCGTTCCCCCCGCCGCCCTACTTGACAAACGGAACAATGCTCCGTATATTTAGTGGAGCGGTGCTCCGCTTTCTCATCATACCAGAGCGGAGGGCCGGCAACCACGCCAGCACCCGCACGTATCGCATCATGGAGGAACACTGTCATGCAGTATCGCACCCTGGGCCGCACCGGTGTGCAGGTCAGCTCCCTCGTGCTCGGCGCGATGAACTTCGGCAAAATCGGACGCACTACTCAGGACGAGGCCACCGCCATCGTCGACGCCGCCCTCGAGGCCGGGATCAACCTCATCGACACCGCCGACCGTTACAGCGACGGCGAGTCCGAAGAGATGGTCGGCAAAGCCGTCGCCGGCCGCCGCGACGACATCGTGCTGGCCACGAAGGCGAACATGCCAATGGGCGACGAGCGCAACCATCAGGGCAGCTCGCGGCGCTGGCTGGTCACCGCGTTGGACAACAGCCTGCGCCGCCTCGGCGTCGACCACGTCGATCTCTACCAGATCCACCGCTGGGACCCGAGCACCAGCGACGAGGAGACGCTTTCGGCGCTGACCGACCTACAGCGCGCGGGCAAGATGCGCTACTTCGGCTCCTCGACCTTCCCCGCGTACCGTATCGTGCAGGCCCAATGGGCCGCACGAGACAACCACCTGAG
>JBBQFE010000638.1:0-1907 GCA_038321605.1 Mycobacteriales bacterium
GGGGAGTCGTCCTGCCCGCGAGTAACGCCGATGACGCGTAGGACGGGCGAGCCTGGAGCCAGGCCGAGCAAGGTGGCGTCCTCAAGGCTCGCGTGGTCCACCTCGATCACGTTGTCTGCCGAGGTCATCTCGACCCCGTGCACGTCGGCCAGCGCCTCGTACAGCGACCCGCCGCCGAGGTCGCGCTCACGTACGCCACGGGCATAGCGGACCGGCAGCCACGCGATCAGCAGTGCCACCGCGTCACCGTTGAGCAGGGCGAGCCGGCGCAGGCACCACATCTTCTCGCTGCGCAAACCGAACGCGAGCGCAACGGCAGCAGGAGGGACCGCGATCTCGCTGCTGAGGACGGAAACGGTCAAGTCGTGACCCTGGCGGGCCATCGAGGAGTGGAAGCTGCCGAGGACCTGAATCTTGTCCACCAACTTGCGGTCACGCACGAACGTGCCCTTGCCCCGGGTCCGGTCCACGAACCCGTCCCTGGTCAGGTCGGCCATCGCCCGGCGGACCGGCGCGAGGCTGACACCGAGGGCCTCGGCCAGCTCGTGCTCACCAGGGAGCTGCTGGCCCGGGGTGATCCACCCCTCCTCGATGCCGTGCAGCACAGCCACCTTGATCTGGTGGTGCAGCGGGACAGGGCTATGCCTATGCACGGCATCCGCCAGCCGCGCCTGCAGCCCAGTAGCTCCCGCCATCGCCACGGCAGAAGACTACAAACACATAATCAAATGTCAATAGTGGAACCTAGCAACAGCCGCAATGCTGGAACGTCCGCCGGTCGCGGCTGAGATGCTCCGTCGTCCGCGGCAACGGAGTCGCGATGCGCGTACTTCGTCGACGGTGACCATCACGTACCTCGCAACACGGCCCGCGGTGTTGGTGAACACATACGCCGGGTGCCGGCCTCGCCGGTGCTGCTGGTGCTGGTCTCGCGGCGACGTCGGACCAGTGAAGTCCGCAGGCCTCGCCGCGTCGCAGTCCGTGCATCGAGATCAGGCGCCACAAGGTGAAGAACCGATCTGGGCGGTGGCCCGGTGGGCGAGGAACTGCGCCAGCTGGTCCGCGGTCCACACCGCGGCCGCGGGCTGTTCGCCAGGACACCGGCGCGTACCGCGGCATTCCGGCCGGCACGCACCGTTGCCTGTAGGCGGGCCAGGGACGCCGGGGACAACCGTCGGCCGGTGACCGCTGGTCTGGCGCCGAGGTCGTCGAGCATCGCCTGCACCTGCAGGTGGGTCAGGTCGGCCAACGGGACACGACCCAGGTACGGGACCAGATACAGGCGCACATGCGAGGCGTACGACCGACACGTCGAGGGCCGCCAACGCTGATCCGCGCCCAGCCAGGACCCGACCCATGAAGCGGTCGTCCACGCGGCCGCCTGCTGCCGATGGACTGGCGCCCGCGCCAGTAACCTGCACGCCGACTCCGCCTGGGGCCGGCTGGCGTAGCCACCACGACGCAGACGCCGCGCCGTCCCGCCCGCGAGCCGCCCCCTACATCTAAACCCCGAGCCAGATCACTCCCCTGCTCGGCGCAGCCGACCAACTCCGGCCCCAGATCCGGGCATCGACTCGAGAACGGCGAAGGGCCGCCTACCGATTCCGCTAGCCGACTTGAAGCTGGAAGGAGAATCTTTCGGTTCGGTTGTGGACCGCTTACGGGCCGGCCTGTGCCCTTCCGCTTCGCCGGTGTCGGGCGTAGGACTGAGACCGGTGCTGATGACAGATCGGCGCCGCTCCGGTCGGGTCGCTCCCGGTAGGAGCCTTGATCGCCGGTCGGCACAGTGTGACGTCCCTCAAGCCGACGGCGCCTTGGTGATCTTTAGTCCGAAGGTTTGGTGTGCGATGAAACGTTCTTCGCGATCACGGCGTTCACTTCTGGCCGCCGCCGCAGCTGTTGGCGTT
>JBBQFE010000639.1:0-1904 GCA_038321605.1 Mycobacteriales bacterium
GACTGGAAGACCGAATACAACCACCACCGGCGGCACTCAGCCCTGGGCTACCAAGCCCCAGCCCGATACGCTGCTACCTGCACCCACCAATAAACCAGGCGACTCTCACAAACCCTGGATCACTTCACGGGGTCCTGCCAGGCGTTCAAACATCAGATCGGTGACGACCTGCTGGACGCGGTGGTGATCACGACCGGCACGTGCGCCTACCGGCGCGAGGTCGGCATCGCGGTCGTCCCGTTGGCGCTTCTGGGTCGTAGCCCGGCAGCATTCGTCAGCGTCAGCCCCGGATGCCAATGGCGGTGAGCACGGCCAGCGACTGCCGGTCGACGCCGACGAACTTCAGCAGCAGCGCACGGGTCACCGCCCCGCTGCCGCGAGCCACAGCACCACGCTGGCCCACCGGCAGCGGGTTGCTGCCTGGGTACTTTCCAGGCTTATTCTTATCGGCCGGTCACGATGCGGGAGATTGCCATTCCGCTATCAGCGTCCAGTGGGTTGTCGCTTGCGGGTCGGTGCGGCGGGGGTGATCAAAGCGGCGACCAGCCGATCGTTGTGAGAATGTTCAACGCTGTGGCGAACGAGGCTTCTTTCGCGTTCCTGCTGACGTGCAGGGGCGAAGGGAGCCGGAAGCGCCTGCCGCTGGTTCTGGCGGGGTGGCCGGGCGCGGCTATCGTGGCGGCGAGGAACGTTTACCGTCATCGACTTCCCCGGGTCGAGTGGCCGGGCCTCGAAGGGGTGTGCCATGACTGCAGCGGCCGTGCTCGCTGGCGCTGGCGCCGGGGTCGCGATGGGGTACGTGCTTCAGCGGGGCCAGTTGTGCTTCCATTCGATGTTCGCCAGCGCGTGGTCGGGACGGGGTGCATTGCTGCGGGGCTGGCTGCTCGGCGTTGCGATCGCTTCGGTCGGGTTGTCGCTGCTGTACCGGACATCGTTCTCTCGGGGGTTGAACACCGGGCTGCCGTTCGCGCCAGTGTCCAACATCGTCGGCGGCCTCATCATCGGGGTAGGGATGGTCGTGGCGAGCAGCTGCGTATCCGGCCTGTTCTACAAGCTCGGCTCGGGCATGGTGGGCGCGACCGTCGGTCTGGTCGGCTGGGTGGCAGGTGAGCTAGCCGCGCGTGACGTTCACCTGCCCGGCCCGACAGTGCTGGCCGGTGGCGAGTCCGGCACGTTCGCCGGTGTGCTGGGGATACCCCGGCTGGTCTGTTCCCTCGCCCTCCTCCTGATCGTGGTGGCGGGGCTGTGGCGGTGGCGGACCGCTGCCGGTCCCATTCGCGCCTGGCAGTGGAACTGGCCAACACTAGGCGTCGCGCTCGGTGGCGTCACCATCCTGGGCTGGATTCTTGCCAAGGTCGGCGGTTCCGGGTTCGGGCCGAGCACCGTCGGAGCCTCGGCAAGCGTCGCTGCGGGCGCACCGAACTGGTGGTTGATCGCCTTCCTCCTCGGCATCACCGGCGGGGGCTTCCTCGCTGCGCGCACCTCCGGCGGCTGGTCTTTACGGGGGGAGTCACCGGTGCGCTTCGTACGCCTCGGACTGGGCGGGTTCCTTCTCGGTGCCGGCGGGTGGATCGCCGGCGGGTGCAACCTTGGCCACGGCCTGTCCGGGACCGCTCAGCTCAACGTCTCCTCCTGGGTCGCCGTCGCCGCGATGGCCGCAGGTGTCGGGATCACCATGGTCGTGACCCGTGCGATGGGCGCCCGGCGGTTGGCTCACGCGGCGAACGTCCATTCGGGGTGAGGGTGCGCCCCGATCAGCTGTGCTGACGAGTGCCGACTGGCGGACGCCTCCTGCTCGTCCCGAGCCAGCTGGGCGGCACACTAGGTGCATGACCTCACGCATGGACCCGGACGAGGACGCGGGCTGGCTGATCCTGATCTACCGGATCCCGTCAGAACCGACG
>JBBQFE010000640.1:0-1893 GCA_038321605.1 Mycobacteriales bacterium
CCTCGATGACCTGCCGGTGATCCCGAAAAGGCCTGCTCCGCTTGCCCTTCGAACTCGGCAGCAGCGGCTCAAGCAGAACCCACTGCGCATCGGTCAGGACCCGGTCGCGTGACATGCACCGACCATCTCCCACAAACCGGGCTCAGCTTGGGAGACAGGCCATGGCCACTGCCGACGGCGGCCTGCCCGGCGTGCAGCAGCGTCAGTCGGTTCCGGTCGACGGCGCGCAGCTTTCGGGGCGTGCTCCTTACCCGTCGGTGAAGGGTAGGGGCTCCCTGCTGAGGGAGGCCGACTGTGTCCTCGTCGCGGAAGGGAGTGTCCACTGGCTTCGACGCGGGTGAGCAACCAGCCTCAGATCAGGACAGTCCGATGATGTCCCCGTTGGCGTCGATGTCGATCCGTTCAGCTGCCGGGGAGCGTCCGAGGCCGGGCATCGTCGGCATCGAGCCACACACCGGGTACACGAACCCGGCGCCGATGTTGGCCCGTACCTCGTCCACTGGCAGGGTCCAGCCGGTCGGAGCGCCCAGCAGACTCGGATCCGACGAGATCGACAGGTGAGTCTTGGCGATGCACACCGGCAGGTTCCCGTACCCGTTGGTCTCGTAGCGCTCAAGCTGCCGGCTGGCGGTGGCGGAGTAGCTGACGCCGTCGGCGCCGTACACCCGGGTTGCGATCGTGTGGATCTTCTCGCGCAGAGTCATCGTGTCCGGGTAGGCGAACATGAAGTCTGAGGGCTCCTCGCATGCCTCCGCGACCGCCTCAGCGAGGCTGATCGCACCAGCTCCACCCTTGGCGTGGTGCTCACAGATTGCTGAGCGCACCCCCAGTTCGGCGGCAATCTTCTGGATCGCGAGATGCTCGGAGGGCCAGTCGCCCGGGAAGGCATTGATCGCAATGACCGGGGTGACACCGTGCAGCCGAATGTTCTCGATCTGCTTGCGCAGGTTCGCCGCCCCCAGATGCACCTCGTCGGGACGCTCAGCGAGCAGCTCGTCAGGGAGCGTCTGACCGGCCACGATGCGGTGCTTGCCCGAGTGCGCCTTCATCGCACGGACGGTGGTGACGACGACGGCCGCGTCCGGGACGAGGCCGGAGGCCCTGCACTTGATGTTGAAGAACTTCTCGGCGCCGATGTCGGCACCAAACCCAGCCTCGGTGACGAGGTACTCGCCGGTGCGGATCCCGATCAGATCACTGATCACCGAGGAGTTGCCGTGCGCGATGTTCGCGAACGGCCCGGCATGCACGAGCACCGGCTGACCCTCGAGGGTCTGCATGAGGTTGGGCTTGATCGCCTCCTTAAGCAGCACGCTCATCGCGCCGGCGGCCTTAAGGTGCTCGGCGGTGACCGGCTCGCCCATCGCGGTGTAGCCCACGACCGTTCGGCCCACACGTGCACGCAGGTCCTGCAACGACGTCGACAGCGCGAGGATCACCATGACCTCACTCGCGGCCGTGATGTCGAACCCACTCTGGCGCGGCACGCCATCGACCCGGCCACCTAGGCCCAGTACAAGGTGGCGCAGCGCACGGTCGTTGACGTCCAGAACGCGCCGCCAGGTGATGTCGTGGGGCGAGATCGCCAGCGGGTTGCCTTGGTAGAGGGAGTTGTCGAGCATCGCCGACAACAGGTTGTGTGCGGCGGTGACCGCGTGAGCGTCCCCGGTGAGGTGCAGGTTGAGCGGCTCCATCGGGATGACCTGGCTGTAGCCGCCGCCGGCGGCGCCACCCTTGATCCCGAACACCGGACCCAGAGAGGGCTGGCGAAGCGCGATCGTGCAGCGCTTGCCCAGGTGGCCGAACGCCTGGCCGAGGCCAACAGTGGTGACCGTCTTCCCCTCCCCGAGCGGGGTCGGGGTGACGGCGGTGACGACGACGTACTTGGCCAGC
>JBBQFE010000641.1:0-1892 GCA_038321605.1 Mycobacteriales bacterium
GGCTGGCTAGGTCAAAGCCGAAGACGATCAGGAGGACGAGAGCGGCCGATGGGAGCCAGGCGCTGAGCGACAGCTGGTTGAGAATGCGCGCCAGCAACTGCGAGATCGTCTCGGTGGCCGCCTTGCCCGCACCGTCTTTCCCGTCTGCCATGCCGTGATTCTCTCTGCTCGGTGAGCCACAACAACGCAGGCGCCCTGGTGTGTCACGTCACGCCGGAAGTGCGAGGCGACTACACCGCGTGACAGTTTTCGATCAACCCGTAACACAATCCAGCCGGAGCTCATGTCGAGATGCGACCTTAAGCGGACAAGCACTGACCAGGGGCGAGGTGCTGCCCACATCCCAAGTGCCGAACCTCGACCGGTACAGGGCGATGGCGGCCCGGCGGTACTAGGCCAGGGCGTCGCGGCCGTCGCAAATACCGTTCGGTGAAGGGGACGCGCCGCCCACCGAGATCAGACTGGGAGACGGGTTGTTCGCCAGTGGCGCCCAGCGTCGGTAGTGATGCGGAGAACGACGCCGCCGGCAGGATCGACGGCGTTAGCCGTTGCCCACCAGGCGCTGGCTCCGAGCGTCGCGAAGGCGCCGATCTCCTGCTGCGGCGACACGCCTGCCGTGTTGACTGGCTTCCAGTGCTGACCGTCGTCGGTGCTGCGCTCTATGGCGTTCGGGTTGATCCCCCATAACAGGGTGGCGGTGGCGGCGACGAGTCGAGGAGCGTCGGCGGGCACGGTTCCAACTTGCCGCCAGTGCACACCCCCGTCGTCAGAGCGCAGCAGCCGGGTGACCCCTGAGGCGTGGCGGCAGGCCTGCAGCAGTGTGGTGCCGTCCGTCGCGGTCAACTGCCCGAAGGTGCCCCCGCAGCCTGCCGCCGCCGGCAGCCGCGTCCAGGTAAGCCCACCGTCGAAGGACCTCATGAGCCAACCCGGCCCGCTGTAGTCACCGGCGCCGACGTAGGTCGCGGTCCGCGTCCGCACGATGGGTGTGGTCCAGAACGCCCCGTTGACCGGGAACTGGCTGCGCCGCACCACCCCGCCCCTCGCGTCGATCACGTTGAACCGGCCAATGTCCTGGTTGCCAAGGCGGGTCGGCCGAGGAACCTCGACGACGTCGCCGTTCGCTGCGTTCAGGTCATACCCCGAGCTCGGAAGGACCAGCCGGGTCCAGGTCAGGCCGCCGTCCGCGCTGCGCCAGGCCCCGGTACTGACGAAGTCGGTGGCGTAGGCGAACAGGTGATGCGCGTCGATCGCCGCCAGCTGCTGCAGGGACTGCCCTTCAAGTGGTGCGCCGGTCAGCGGTCCACCTAAGGCTGCGCCTTTGCGCCAGGTGTGCCCTCCGTCTGTCGTGGTGTCGACCCGGAACGAGCACGGATGCCCGAGCGGTTGGCACAAGGTCACCAGGACCGCGCCGGTGAGCGGCCCCGTTATGCGGGCATCCAGGATCCTCGCCAACGCGGGCTGCGCCAGACTGCTGCTCGGCTTGCTCGGGAGGACGGGCGAAGCGCTTGGGCTCGACGTCGGCGCGGCACTCGCGGCCGTTGACGGCGTGGCGGTCCTACTGGCGGCAGCGGAGGGATGAGACGGGGAACGCTTGGCCGCGGAGGACGAGCCGCCCGAGGTGCAGCCGGCGATGGCGAGCACCACGCTCAGCGCGCATACACCAGTCGTGACTCGCTTCACTCAGACCTCCCCGGTCGGACACAAGGACGCCGTCCCGCGCCGTCAGGTTCGGTGGGGCGGCACGGCACACGACCCGGCACGATGTCGCAATCGCCGATCCTCCTCCGGTGCGGGGTGGAGCTCCGCTGACCGATCGACCAGCGAAGCACCGGACGAGGATCGTCATCTGGGCCGCGCGCCGGGGCATCGCAGCCGTTATCAAGCCATGGGCT
>JBBQFE010000642.1:0-1891 GCA_038321605.1 Mycobacteriales bacterium
GGCACGTGGCTCTTGTTGAACTCGGCAGGTCGGTGCAGCGCCATCACCGACCACACCGGACGCAGGTGCCTGCCCAGCTGGGTGCGACGGAATCTGCTGTACGCGGTCTGCAGTTCATCTGCGCTGGACGCGTGCCACCAGATCATCAGCTCGGCATCAGCTCGCAGCGCGGAGACGTCGTACGTTCCGCGCACCACGATGTCGGCGGCCGCCAGTTCGGCGAACAGGTCGGCGACCTCGGCTGCCAGCTGAGACCGGTCTTCATCGCCAATAGGGTCATGGACGGAGAACACCGACCACGCCGTGTACCGGATGACATCGTTGAGAACCTTTGCCTGCTTGCCGTCAATCCTGCCGTCAGCCATGGGTTCATTGTCCAGTGCGGCGCAAGGACGACACGACCCGGTCGGCGGCAGTGTGAGCTGAGGCAATACAGGCAGGAATTCCCACGCCGTCGAACGTCGCGCCGCAGACAGCCAGTCCCTCGACGGCGGCCACCGCGGATCTGATCAGGCGTACCCGTGCCAGGTGTCCGACCTCATACTGCGGCAGGGCGCCGCCCCAGCGTTGCACGTGGCTGTCCAGGGGCACCGCGTCCAGCCCGGTGATGGCTGCCAGTTCGGTGCGAACGGTGCCGATCAGCTCCTCGTCGGTTCGCTGCAGCGTGGCCTCCTCCCCGGCTCGTCCGAGCGATGCCCGCAGCAGTGCGATCGGGGCTCCTTCGCCGAGCTCAGCCCACTTCTGCGACGAGAAGGTCATCGCCTTCACCGCAAATCCTTCTGCGCCCGGGACCAGGATGCCGCTACCTGCGGGCAGTCGTCGATCCCCGATCCGACCGTCCTCGTCCACAGAGAAGGCAAGCGTGACGATGGCCATGCTCGCTGCCCGAACCGACGACAGCTCCGAGGCAGCGGCCGGCACCAGGTCTCGCAGCAGCGTGGCCGATTTCGACGCGGGTACCGCGACGATCACCGCGTCCGCTGTCAGCTCGCTTGCGTCGGGCACCGGATCGATGGTGAGCACGAATCCCAGACCATCCCGACGGATCCCCCGCACGGTGGTGCTGAGCCGCACCTCGATAGCGCCCCCGCCCATCGCTTCGGCGAGGCGCCCCATGCCACCCCGCACCGAGGCGAACACCGGCGCCGGTGGCGACTGCTCGCCAGGTGAGACCGACGGTGAGACCGGCGGCGGGACGAGCGCGGTGGCGGCTTCGAGCAGCGAACCGCCAGCAGTCATCAGCACCGCGGCCAGGTTCGGCAACGCCGCCTCCAGGGAGATCTCCGTGGCCTGTCCCGCGTACACACCGCCCAGCAGCGGATCCACCAGGCGGTCCACCACCTCGTCGCCGAACCGCTCGCCCACCAGCTCTGCCACCGACAGATCAGCGGCCAGGGGCGCGTACGGTCCGTTGCCCGGCTCTGCCGCGATCCTCGCCAGGGTGCCGGCGCTGACGACGTCGGCCGCCGACAGTGCGTCCAGGTCGGTGGGGATGCCCATCAGGGTGCGGGCCGGCAGCCCGCGGTTGTGCCCACGGTTTCGGAGCAGTGCCCCGGTGGCTCGGGGGTGAATGAGCTCCGCTGCCAGGCCCGCCGCCCGTGCTGCGGCGAGACCTTCCGGCCGCCGGGCCAGCATCGCCTCGGCACCGACGTCGACGAGCACGCCCGCAACCTCGACCCGACGAAGCTTGCCGCCCACGTGGTCGGCACCCTCAAGCAGCAGCACCTCGGCATCTGGCCTGAGCTCAGCCACCCGCTGCGCCGCTGCAAGGCCGCTGATGCCCCCGCCGACGACGACGACCCGTACCGGCCGCGCGCCGGTTCCCGGCTGCTCAGCGGCCGGTTCGGGTACCGACGACGGACGCCGGGGTGCGGTGCTCATCGCCTCAGAG
>JBBQFE010000643.1:0-1887 GCA_038321605.1 Mycobacteriales bacterium
TCGCCTCCTGGCTGGCCACCGGACCGCCGGGCACCGTCTGAGTTCCACCGGTCAGGGTGGTGATGTCTGCGTAGTGGTGCAGGTTCTGCACCATGCCGGCACCCACGAAGACCACCGCGACGAGCAGGGAGATGGGCAGCAGCACCCGTAGCGAGATGCGGGTCAGGTCGACCCAGAAGTTGCCCAACCGGTCGGTCTTGTGCCGCGCGAACCCCCGGACGAGTGCGATGGCCACCGCGATGCCGACGGCCGCCGAGGCGAAGTTCTGGACCGCCAGACCAGCCATTTGCACCGCGTAGCCAAGGGCATTCTCACCCGAGTAACTCTGCCAGTTGGTGTTGGTCACGAAGCTGGCAGCGGTGTTGAACGATTGACCCGCAGACATCTGGGGCACGTTGTACGGCGGCCAGAAGTGATGCTGCAGCCTCAGGAACACGTACAGGAAGACGACTGATACGCCGCTGAAGGCCAGCACCGAGCGCAGGTAACGGCCCCACGTCTGATCGGCCGCCGGATCGACCCCGCCCACGCGGTAGATCACCTTCTCGGCACGCAGGTCACGCTTGCCGCCGAGCACGCGCGCAAGGTAGTCGCCCAGCGGGACGTGTACGAGCGCGAGGGCCAGGATCAGCGTCGCGATGAAGATCAGGCCGGCGCCGGTGTCGCTCATCAGAACTTCTCCGGAAAGATCAGCGCCACGACCAGGTACCCGACCAGCAGTACTGCGAGGATCAGCCCGACGATGTTGGAAGGACTCACAGCCGCTCGGCCCCCTTCGCGACCAGGCCGAGAAGGGCGAAGATCGCCAGAGTCAGAACGATGAACACGAGGTCGGGCACGTCAAGCTCCATCAAGCGGGGACTGGATCGGCGTCCCCTCACCGGCACGGCTCTGCTCTGAGGTGCCTCTGTATGAAAGACCCGTCCGGCACCGCGGTCACCCTTGCGAGCCCGGTCCTCATAGGTTCATCACGGCGCCCGCCGGCAATGCAGATGCCGCGCTCACAGGGCTGCGATCTGGGTCTCCGTCGTGGTTGGATCTGACCATGCCGAACTCGCCCCGTGCCGGACAGCCGGCCCAGCCGACCGATCTCGTCGACGTGTCTGCACTGATCGAGGCGTACTACGCGTTGCATCCGGACGTGTCACAGCCCGAGCAGCGGGTCGCCTTCGGCACGTCCGGACACCGCGGTTCGTCATTCGCCACCACGTTCAACGAGGACCACATCGTCGCGACCAGCCAGGCGATCGCGGAGTATCGGGCGGCGCAGGGCATCGACGGGCCGCTGTACCTCGGCGAGGACAGCCACGCCCTCTCGGCACCGGCAACCCAGTCCGCGCTGGAGGTCTTCGCCGCCAACGAGGTGCTGGTGCTCATCGACTCCCGTGCCGGCCTGACGCCGACCCCCGCGGTGTCGCGGGCGATCCTGGCCCACAACGCCGGACGCAGCACCGGGCTGGCCGACGGTGTGGTCGTCACGCCCTCGCACAACCCGCCGCCGGACGGGGGTTTCAAGTACAACCCCCCGGACGGTGGCCCGGCGGGAACGGAGATCACCGGCTGGATTCAGGACCGGGCCAACGACCTGCTGGCCGGCGGGCTGCGCGACGTCCGACGCGTCAGCATCGACAAGGCACGCGCCTCGGATCACGTGCAGGGCTTCGACTTTCTCGATGCCTATGTCGCAGCACTGCCCTCAGTGGTGAATCTCGAGGCGATCCGCGCGGCCGGGATCCGGATAGGTGCCGATCCCCTCGGTGGCGCCTCGGTGGCGTACTGGGCCGAGATCGGCTCGCGGTACGGCCTGGAACTGACCGTCGTCAACCCCGACGTGGATCCGCAGTTCGGCTTCATGACCCTGGACTGGGACGGCAAGATCCGGATGGA
>JBBQFE010000644.1:0-1866 GCA_038321605.1 Mycobacteriales bacterium
AGGGTGGACTCTTGCCTGTTAATTGTTCGTAGCGTACAAATCAGCTATGCCATCGGTACCGGACCAGCCATCGGGTGGCCGCTCAGTACAGGATGCCGCCGGTCTGAATCTGGACGCGGCGGCGGTCGCGGCGCTGCGTGGCAGGCTGCCCGATCTCGGCAGCGAGACCGTGGCCGCCATTCGAGCGGAGGTCCCGGCCTATGCCGGGGCGTTCAGCGGGCGGCTTCGAGACAACATCGAGCGCGGCGTGACCCTTTCGCTCGGCAGCTTTCTCGATGTCGCGCTCGGAGCACCCGGTGCCTCGCTGTCACTGGCCGCTGCGCTGAAGGGCGCCCATGCGCTCGGCAGGGGAGAGGCCCGCTCCGGACGTACGGTCGAGGCGCTGCACACAGCCTTCCGGGTCGGAACCCGGGTGGCCTGGTCTGGACTGGCGGAGGCCGCCGTTGCTGCTGGGGTCTCTGCCGCCGATCTGGCACGTCTGGGCGGCGTGGTCTTCGCGTACACCGACGAACTGTCGGTGGCCAGCGCCGCCGGGCACACCAGCGAACTGGCAGCGGCGGGCAGGCTTCGCCGACAGCAGCTGGACGAACTGGCCGGGCTGCTGCTGTCCCAGGCGCCCGCGGCTGAACTGCAGGGTGCCGCCGAGCGAGCCGGCTGGACACCGCCACGGGCGCTGGCGGCGGTGCTCGTGCCGGCCGAATATGCCCGGGCGGTTCTCGGCCTGCTTGACGAACAGGTGTTGCTGGTAGACGAAGTGATCGGCGGCAGCCCGGTCACAGCGCTGTTCGTCGCCGACAGCGACGGGCCCGGACGGCAACGGCTCGCCGCAATCCTCGGCGGGCGCGCCGCGGTGGTCGGTCCCAGCCGCCCCTGGCAGCAGGTGGCGGTCTCATTCCTGAGGGCACGGCGGGTCTGGTACATGGTCGAAGCCGGGCTGCTCGAGCGATCGGATCCGACCTATACCGAGGATCATCTCATCGCGCTGGTGCTGTCGGCGGACGCGGATGCGTTCAATGACCTCAGGGCCGGTGCGTTGGCTGTCCTGGACGACCTGCGACCCGCTGCCCGGGCGCGACTGACGGACACCCTGCGGTCCTGGCTGCTACACCAGGGTCGGCGAGAAGAGATCGCGGCTGAGCTGTTCATCCACCCACAGACGGTGCGTTACCGCGTAGGTCAGTTGCGGGAGCTGTTCGGGGATCGACTCCAGCAACCGGCCGAGGCCGAGCGCCTGATCCTGGCCCTTGCGATGCGGCAGGACTAGTTGTTCGAGCCGCCACCATGGTCGGACTTGGCAGCGCCGGCCTCGAGCGAGTCACCCGCCGGCAGCTCGTGGTGGCCACCGAACTGCTGCCGCATCGCCGAGAGCAGCTGGTTGGCGAAATGGTCCTCGCCGCGTGAACTGAACCGGCCGAACAGGGCAGCTGACAGCACCGGCACCGGCACGCCGGTGTCGATGGCGGCCTTGACTGTCCAGCGTCCCTCGCCTGAATCCGATACCCGCCCGGCCAGTCCGTCCAGGTTCGGATTCTGGGTGAGGGCCGCGGACGTCAGGTCGAGCAACCATGACGAGATCACGCTGCCACGGCGCCAGACCTCGGCCACCTTGGCGGTGTCGATGTCGAACTGGTAGTACTCCGGCTCCTCCAGCGGTGCGACCTCGGCCGAGTGTTCGGTCTGCCGAATGCCCGCGTCGGCGTTGTGCAGGATGTTCAGACCCTCGGCATAGGCGGCCATGATGCCGTACTCGATGCCGTTGTGAACCATCTTGACGTAGTGACCCGCGCCGGACGGGCCACAGTGCAGGTAGCCCTGCTCCTCCTGCGCCAGGTCACCGTCGCGGCCCTTGGTGCGTTCGATGTCACC
>JBBQFE010000645.1:0-1862 GCA_038321605.1 Mycobacteriales bacterium
GCGACGACCTGGCCGGTCTGGTGCTGGTCAACGCCGCCTTCGGCACGATGCGCAAGGACGCAGGCTTGGCCCGCTACATCAGCTGGGCAGTCCCGTCACGGCCGGGGATCGCCAGCGATATCAAGAAGCCGGGGATCACCGAACTGGGCTATGACAAGACACCCCTGAAGGCCTTCGTGTCCTTGCAGGACCTGTGGAAGGTCGTCGTACCGGACCTGCCGAAGGTGACCGCGCCGGTGCTCTACTTCCACTCCACCGAGGACCATGTGGTGGACGGGCTCTCGGCGAAGTTGCTGCACGGTGGCGCCACGTCGACCACCGTGACCGAAGTGCCGCTGACCGACAGCTATCACGTGGCCACCATGGACAACGATGCGGCAACGATCTTCGCAGGCAGCGTCGACTTCATCAACGACCACGCCGCCGCCGGCGCCGGTCACTGAGCGCCCGTCATGACCGGATCAGTCCCCGCCCACCGCGGACGCCGCGACAACGGCCTGGACTCTGAAACCTTCGCCCCGGTGGCGGACGTGGATCCACGGCTGGCAGATCACCTGCTCGACGTGCTCGGCCTGCGCGAGGTACCTGCCTACGTCGAGCCCGCTCCGGCGACCAGCCCGGCGTTGGCCGACCGACTCTTCGTGGCGGCCGATCAGACCGGGGCGGCCCGTGACGTGCTGGATGCCGTGGCCGCCGAACTCGGTATCGAGGTGGCTCACCACGGCCACCGACCCGAGGACGGACCGATCGATCGCCAGCGCCCGGACCCACTTCGCGGAATCGACACCGACGCGGAGTTCGAAGCCATCGTCGCCGGTCTGGGTGAGCTGAACCGGCCGTTGTTCGAGTTCACCGTCTCCCCGGCCGCGCACGCCACCGGCGAAACCGACCGGCGCATGCCTGCCGACCATTTCGTGCCACCGACCCCGCCGCCGCTCACCCGGCCCGCGGCACCGACCGTACTTGCGGTCCTCGTCGTGCTGCTGGGCGTCGTACTGCTGGCATTCGGTGGCCTGCTCGGGCTCCCCCGGGATTTTCCGCTACCCGGGGGCGTCGTGCTGATCCTGTTCGGCACCGTGCTGCTGATCCTGCGGCTGCGGCCTGAGCCGCGTGACGATTCCGACGACGACGGTGCCGTTGTGTGATCGCACGACGTCGCTGATCACTCAGCGTCATTGAATATTTTGCTCAACGTCCACTTGATAGTGATGGACCGGACACCTGCCGAGAGCACCGTGGTACTCGGAGGTGGCGGACATGATGACTGCCGAAGAGACCGTGTTCATCCTGTGGTGTCGGCTGACCGGCAACGAGCCGATCGATTTCGGCGACGATGAACGCGAATCGTTCCTCGGAAGGCCCCAGGTCCTCGAGCTGGCGCAGACGCCGTACGCGGTGCTGCTCGACGCCGGCATCACCGCTGCCCGGCGGGGCTCGCTGCCGTTGGAGCGCTGGCTCGGTGCGGTGCGAACCGTGCGCCCGGTGGGTGCCTGAGGACCGACCGCACACCCGGCCGGCTGTCAGAGCCGGCGGATCGGGCACTCCGCTGGTTGGGCCAGATCCCCGTTAGGCTGGCGCCATCATGGAGGCCCGGTCAGCAACTGCAGACGCCGGCCGGATCGAGTCCATCTGTGCGGCCCTGCGCGCCGCGGCGCCGGCGTGCGGAGCGGTCCGGGTGCTGGCGATCGACGGCGGTGCCGGGGCCGGCAAGTCGACGCTGGCGCGCGCGGTGGCTACCGCGCTGACCGATCCGCTCGCGGCGATCGTGCACACCGATGACCTGCTCGACGGCTGGCAGGACCAGTTCACGTTCTGGCCGCGGCTACGAGCTCAGGTACTGGAGCCGCTGGCTGCCGGAGTCG
>JBBQFE010000646.1:0-1860 GCA_038321605.1 Mycobacteriales bacterium
GAACACCGCATCGGTGCCGAGTTGGGCCTCGACGCTCATCGCAGCCGTGACGTCGGCGGTACGCAGCAGCAGCCGTAGATCGTGGCAGGCCAGCAGCAGCATGCCGAGCATGCCGTCGGTGCCGTTGATCAGCGCCAGCCCCTCCTTCTCGGCGAGCACGATCGGTTCGATACCCGCGGCCGCCAGTGCCTGCGAGGCAGGCTGCAGGACCCCGTGCCGGTCGCGCACCTGACCCTCGCCCATGGCTGCCAGGGCGCAGTGCGACAGCGGTGCGAGATCGCCGGAGCAGCCGAGCGAGCCGTACTCGTGCACGATCGGTGTGATCGAGGCGCTGAGCATCGCCGCATAGGTACGGGCGGTCTGCAGGCGGACGCCGGTACGACCGGTGGCGAGGGTCGAGAGGCGCAGCAGCATCAGGCCGCGCACCACCTCGTCCTCGACGGCGGGACCGGACCCGGCAGCATGCGAGCGGATCAGGCTGCGCTGCAACTGAGCGCGCAGCTCGGTGGGGATGTGCCGGTTCGCCAGCGCACCGAAGCCGGTGGACACCCCGTAGTGCGGCTCCACGTCGTCTGCCAGCGCCTCGATGACCCCGCGGCTGGCGGTGATCTCGGCCTCGGCCTCCTCCGACAGGCGCACCTCGGCTCCGAACCGGGCCACCGCCACCACCTCGTCGGGCGTCAGGGCCTGCACGCCCACGACGACGGTGCCGAACCGCGGATTGGCGGCGTGTGCGATGTCAGTTACCTCGACCATGCCGTCCATCGCACACCCTTTCGGCTTCCGACGCCATGGGCTGGCGGCCAGTGGTGTCTGAGATACCAGACATCGGCCTAGGATCGACACATGGCGCAGGTTCCGGCAGCTTCTCAGGTGCTCTCGGTGCTTCGTTACCTGGCCAGACAGCCTGGTCCGGTGCCGGCGGCGGCACTCGCGCGGGATCTGCAACTCCCCCGGTCCACGACCTACCACCTGCTGGACACGTTGATCTCCGAGGGTTTTGTGGTGCATCTGCCGGAAGAACGCAGGTACGGCCTCGGGGTGAGCGCCTACGAACTGGCCACCGGCTACACCCGGCAGGTGCCGTTGCAGCGGCTGGCCCGGATGCCGCTGGCCGCACTGGTGGATCGGGTCGGGCAGAACGCCCACCTGGCGGTGCTGCACGGTCGTGAGGTGATCTACGTGATCGAGGAACGCGCGCCCGGTCGGCCCTCGCTCATCACCGATGTCGGGGTCCGGTTGCCTGCCCAGCTGACCGCCAGCGGCCGCGCGATGCTGGCCGCGCTGCCGGCAGTGCAGGTACGAGCGCTGTTTCCGGACGCGGCGGCCTTCGTGACCCGCAACGACCGGGGGCCGTCCTCGGCCTCGGCGCTGCGCCAGCTGCTGGTCGAGGTCCGCCGCCGGGGTCATGCCGTGGAGGACGGCGAGGTCACCGCCGACTTCGCCTCGGTCGCGGCAGCCGTACTCGATCACGCCGGGCATCCGCTGGCCAGCGTCGCGGTGACCTTCCCCGATGCCGATGTCTCGTCCGCTCGCCGCGACTATCTTGCCGCCCATGTGGTGCGCACCGCAGCCACGATCAGTCGGCGGATCGGGGGCTGACGACCCGCGACCGGAGCACCGCTGACCGCCGGGATTACCTACCTTTCGGTCAGTAATGGGTGCTAGCGTGCCGGACAGAATGCCGGCGTGAACACACGGAAGGTGCGGTGAGAATGCCCGACGTCGATCCCGCAGCACACCTGGCCGCAGGCACGCCGCCCGCAGGGCGACCTTCCGGCCCGCGACGACTGGGCGCCGGACCGAGCCCTGCTGAACTCGACGCCGGCGAGCTGCTGTCCGCCGGCGAACTTGCCGCAC
>JBBQFE010000647.1:0-1858 GCA_038321605.1 Mycobacteriales bacterium
GTGCCGGCGGACTCCCTGGCGAGGTCCTTGGCGATCATGGTGTTGAACGCGAAGCCGCTTCTGACAAATTTGGCGAAGAACTTCGGCGGCGTCTGCTTGGTCAGCGCGACGACATGGCCGAGTGCCTGATGCACCGTCCACGCCGGGCAGAGGGACGGCGTCGACCACCTATCGGCTTCGAGCCCATCCAGGTCCACGATGAGTGGGCGGCGTTCGGCGTGTATCAGATCCCAGGTAGCTGAGGGCACGACGGCATTTCCTTCCGGTGCGAAATGATCAGGTGGCGAAACGGCCAGGTGGCGGCCGGCGAGCCACGCCCAGCGAAATTTCGCATCGAGCGTGGCCGGCCGGCCGCTTACATTGCGAGCGCCTCGTAAACCCCGACGGTGCCCCCGGATTGGAATACCGGGCAGCCGGTGACCATCGCTGAGGCATCGGCCAGCGAGGCTGCGCTGATGATGGAATAGCCGCCGACGGCGAATCCAGCTGCCTGCGCGGAACCATCGGCGCCCACCGTGCTGGCCGCACCGAACGGGTTACCCATATCGGTGACAGCGTCGCCGAGGCCGGCGAACCAGGTTCCCCAGGCCTGCATGGCGGCGTCCCGCGCTTCGGGGGTCTCGGCCATCTGGCCACCGGAGTATAGGTAGACGAACTTGGACATGGCTGCGCTCCTTGAATCTCGTGTCCGCTCACGTCGAGGAGCGGACGAGGATGGTCAACACCCATCCGACGAACGGCGCCGGCTCAGATCGACAGCATGGGCGCAGCGATTTACTACGCGGTCGTCCGACAAGAACGCGGGCCTACCAGCGCCTGCCCGAGCCGCCTGCCCGACCGTCTGGCTAGCGGTCGAGCTTCCGCCAGCCCCCAGCGCGATTGTTGGCGATGACCGCGCGGAACAGCGCCAGCACGGCGGCGGAGTCGATCGGATCGTCCCGGTACAGCTGGATAGCCTTGGCCGTGGCATTGTCATGGCCCTGGTTGATCACCCCGGCCGGGTCGGCCACGGTCGGGTCGTAGATGAAGACGTTCACGTGATCCTTCGTGCCGAGCAGGGCACAGATGTTGCCGTCCAACACGAAGTAGGGCCGCACCGAACGCTTGATCGTCTCTTCGACGGCTGGGTCCGCCTGCTGCACCAGGTCCCTGATCTGTTGGCAGATCAGCTGCTGCCAGTCGGGCAGGCCGGCGATGTAGTCGTCCACGCGAGGATCCCGGCCTGAGCCCACGGCCCCACTGTAGATCCAGTCCGCCTCAAAAGGGGACCAGAGTGGTGAGCAGGCCCGCCGCGGCTTCGCGTCCTGACACGATCCGGGCGAACTCGACGGCGTCCAGGGTGATGCTTGGACCGCCGGTACCTGAGACGAACACGCCTCCAGCGATGCCGGTCAACTGCAATTCGAACGGTTGCCGGTGCCGGCGGGACCAGTCGGCGACGATATCGGCGATGATGCGCCCGTCGTGCTCAGCGGTGAGCTGCGGCGGCGTTTCCGTCGCGCGGGCAAGGTCGACCCGGTGCATCCAGGTGTCACGGGTGTAGATGACGTCGAGCAGAAAGCCGAGGCTCCAGTACTCCTTGCCGGCGGGGGTCTCGGCCGGCACAGGCATCGTGCGGCGGAGCAGACGCGGCACCGCGAAGCGGCCGCGAAGCGCTCCCGGCCAGGCCTCCGCCAGTCCCGTGATCAGGTCGGCGGGTGCCACAGTGACGCGTTCGGCGATCTGGATCGCGGTGAGTCCGTCGGTCAGGGACGTCGAGTGTTGCTTGGCCATCCGCCGCCCGGCGTACAACTGGTGGACGAATACGCGCGGCGAGGCATTGCCCTGCATCGCGCCGAGTAGGTGACGGCACATGGTG
>JBBQFE010000648.1:0-1851 GCA_038321605.1 Mycobacteriales bacterium
ACTCCTGAAAGGGAACCCGCAATGAATGTTCGCCTCAAGTCGGTGATCACCGGGGCCGCGGTCCTGGCCATCACCGCCGGAGGTCTGGCAGCGACGGCAGGAACTGCCTTCGCCGCCACCTCACCCTGGGAGCCAGACCCCAACTCCAACGGTTCGATCATCTTCTACAACGCAGCAGGCGCCGTCATCACCGGCGGCTCTGACCTGAGCCACATCGCCGACTACGCGGCGGTCACGACCGGCCCGACCGTGGCGACAGCCACCAAGGCCACGCTGTTCTTCGCGGCACCCGACCACACCAAGGTGACCGGCCTCTGGTTCAACCAGGGCTTCTCTGGGTCGACGACCTACCCGAACGCTGCAGCGCCGGCACCCCTCACGACGCTGACGAAGCCATACGTCTCGCTCGCTGCCGGCGACGGCAGCCTGACCGACTTCATCGCCGGTGCGGTGCTGGACACGACCGCGGGCTACAACAACATCATCCAGGTCCGCATCAAGGACTCGGGCCCCGGCGGCGTCGGCTCCGGCTCGCGCTACTGGGACACCAACATCCTGGTCAACACCGCGGCCGGTACGTGGACCGTCAATGACCCACAGGCCGTGGCCTCCACGACCACGCTGACGGCGACCCCGCCGAGCCCGCAGACCAACCCGGCCTCCCCGGTGACCCTGAGCGCAGCGATCGCGCCCAGCACCGCGGCCGGCACGGTCAAGTTCTTCGACGGCGTGACCCAGGTCGGTACGACCCAGACGGTCGTCAGCGGCGCTGCGTCGGTCGTGACCACTCCCGCGTTGGGTGACCGCACCTACACCGCAGTCTTCACCCCGGCCACGGCCACCCTGGTCACCGGCTCCACGTCGAACGCGATCGCCTACCACGTGGGCGCACCGCAGATCACCACGTCGACGGCGCTGTCGGCCAACCCGCTGACCTCCCCCCGGTTCGCCCCGGTCGTCCTCACGGCGAACGTTGCCGCCGCCGACGCGCCGGCGACGGCGGGGCTGACCGGTTCGGTCGCGTTCTTCAACGGCGGCACCAACCTCGGTGCCGGCGTTCCCGACGCCGTCCCCGGTGAGTACAAGCTCACCACCACGGGTCTGCCCCTGGGCGCCGACAGCGTCACCTCGGTGTACACGCCGACCAGCAATCTCTACAGCGGTTCAACCTCCAGCGCGGTTGTCGTGACCATCACGCCTCCGACCTGCTTTGGCGACCCGGACCCCTCCGGTGCCACCTGCTCCGACCCCCAGCCGATCAAGGTCACGGTGTCCGCTGGTTCGCTGACCATTACCACCCCGTACACGGCGGCGAACCCGTTCGTGCTGCCGTCGCCGGTCCTGAACGCCGCGGGCACCCTGCTCGTGTCGTCGGCTCCGTTCCCGAAGGTCACCGACCCGGCGATCGTCGTGCACAGCTCGCTGGCCGGTAACCCGAACTGGACCGTGTCGGTCACCGCGACCGACCTAGTTGGCGCTACTCCGGCCAACAAGATCAACGGTGCCAACCTGGGCCTGACGGCTGGGGCGCTCAACGTCGCTCCCGTCTTCGCGGGAACGGTGAGCTTCACCGGTATCCCCGCTGCTAACGGCGTTGCCGTCGGCGTGCTCTCCCCGCTCGGTCTGGCAGGTGGCCCGCACACCTTCGCCCAGTCCGCGGGTGGCGGCAACGGTTCGGCGGCGCAGCCGGGGATCCTCTCCCTGAACGCCCCGACCCACACCGCAGCTGACCCCTACACCGGCACGATCACCTTCTCGGTGGCGTAGGTCAGCTCAGCTCGATCCGAAGGGGTGAGCAGGCTCGTCCTGCTCACCCCTTCGGCGTGCGTACGCGGGAGCGCTCTTCGCCTG
>JBBQFE010000649.1:0-1845 GCA_038321605.1 Mycobacteriales bacterium
CCTCGATGCGAAGGATGCCAAGCTGGGTTCAACGACGTTCGCCCTCCATCCGCTCCCTTCTGCTCACGCGCCTCACTTGGCGGCATATCCGACGCTAGTGATCACGGACTGGGGTGCCCTGTATCGGCTCCGCATCTGTAGTGACGTTCTGTTCGAGCAACAGATGAGCAACACGCGATCATGAGCCGGGATCTCGAAACGACGAAGGCCCCGGAATCCGGGGCCTTCATGGTGGGCGATACTGGGATTGAACCAGTGACCCCTACCGTGTCAAGGTAGTGCTCTCCCACTGAGCTAATCGCCCGTATTCAGCAACTCAGCAGCCGAGGTGGCTGCGGAGTTAGCTGGCTACGAGGTGGAGACGGGATTTGAACCCGTGTACACGGCTTTGCAGGCCGTTGCCTCGCCTCTCGGCCACTCCACCAGGGACCAAGAAACAGTCCTGAGGAACGCCATTAGCGTCCACCGAGCGGACGACGGGATTCGAACCCGCGACCCCAACCTTGGCAAGGTTGTGCGCTACCAGCTGCGCTACGTCCGCATGGTGTTACCCAGTATGTGGCCTTCGGTTACCCGCTGGCTGCCTATACCGGCACCGAGCGGAAACTCTATCCGATGACGTCGGCGGGCACCAAACCGGGTCCTCAGCGAGGATTGGTCAAACGCCGCCAAGCCGAATCCACCTGAGCGTGCAGGTCCGCGAGGCTGCCGGCGTTGTCGATCAGCACGGTGGCGACCGCCTGCCGGTCGGCGTCACTGGCCTGGTGAGCGATCCGGCTGCGAGCCTCGTCCTCGGCCAGACCCCGTTCGGCCAACCGGGCCAGCCTTACCGGCAGCGGCGCCTGCACCACCACCACGGCGTCGTAGGCATCCTGCAGGCCGTTCTCCACCAGCAATGGCACGTCGTACACCAGCGTGGCATCAGGATCGGCAGCGGCCATCAGCTCGGCCGTCCGTGCCGCGACGAGCGGGTGCACGATGGCGTTCAGGTCGGCCAGGGCCTGCGGGTCGGCGAACACCAGCCTGCCCAGCTTCGGCCGGTCCAGCTCACCCCCCGGCTCGAGCATCTGCGCACCGAAGCGCTCGACCACCGCAGCCAGACCCGGCGTGCCCACTGCGACGACCTCGCGGGCCAGCGCATCAGCGTCGATCACCACCGCGCCGAGCGAGGCGAAACGGGCAGCCACGGTGCTCTTGCCGCTTCCGATTCCGCCGGTGAGACCGATCCTGGCTGCCAACCGGTTCAGCTCGCGCTCGGGGTCGCCGCCGGACCACCCTGGCTGAACTTGTCCGTGGCGTCCAACGCGGCTTTGGCCAGCGCGGCCAAGGCTGAACTCTGCCCGGTCGCGACGAGCTTGGCGCTCATGGTGACCGCGACGGTGCGAGGGCCGGCCGCGACGACGAGAGTCGGATCGCCGTAGCCGATCAGGGTCGTGCCCGAATACTGACCGACCGCGGTCACTGTCGGTGCCGCCCCGTGCGAGCGATAGTCGTCAACGGTCCCTGAGACCCGACTGGCGGCGTGCGCACTGGTGCCGTACAGACTGATCCCGATCTCGATCTTCGTTGCCGTGGTGACCTTCTTGGCCACGGTCGCCTCGGTGATGCCGTAGCGGCAGTTCAGATACGCGAGCCGACCGATGTTGGGCTCGGGCACCCCGACGATGAACGCGGTCTGCCCGATGATCGGCCGCCCCAGCGCATCATCGAGAGTCGACACCGGCAACAGGTCGTCACAGGTGCCGTTGAAGGAGGCCGGTTTGGTGGCGGTGGCCGAAGGGGTCGCAGTGGTGGCCGATGGGGTCACGCTCGCCGAGCTGCTGGTCGGCGGCGGAGCGGACGTCG
>JBBQFE010000650.1:0-1838 GCA_038321605.1 Mycobacteriales bacterium
CCCGCGCCTTCTTCCAAATCAGGTTCTTCGGCGCGCTGACCGTTGTCAGCGCCGCGGCACCGCACATCCGTTCGGGCGGTTCCATCACTTTGACGAGCGGCTCCGCACGCACGCGACCCGGTGCCGGCTGGTCCCTCGGGGCAAGCATCAGCGGCGCCGTCACCAGCCTCACCAAGGCCCTCGCCGTGGAGCTCGCTCCCCTCCGAGTGAATTGCGTCGAGCCCGGCATCGTGCGCAGCCCGCTGTGGAGCGGCATGAGCGAGTTCGATCAGCAGCAGATGTTCGACCAGCAAGCCGACGTCGTCCCGGTCGGGCGGGTGGGCGAGGTTGACGACGTCGCTCGCGCATTCCTGTACGCGATGACGCAAACCTTCAGCAGCGGCGCCAGCATCCCGGTCGACGGCGGCGCCCTCCTCGCCTGACCCCACGGCAGAAATCCATCGTTTCCTACTCCAGTCGAGAGGCCCGTATGTCCAGCACCCGAATCCCCCTCAACATCTTCGGCATGGGCTTCGGTCTCGCCGGCCTGGCAACCGCCTGGCGGATCGCGGTTGACCTCGACCTTGCGCCGCACGCAGTCAGCGACACGCTGACCGTCATCGCAACTCTGGTGTGGGCGACCTCCTGCCTGTTCTATCTGCGTTACGTGCTCACGAATCGTGGCGCCTTCAGCCGCGATCTGCGCGACATGACCGCCGGCCCGTTCGCGTCTCTGGCGCTCATCACCCCAATACTCCTGGTGGCCGACGGTCTCGCGCCGTACGCGCGTATTACAGCGACAGTCCTGGTCGATGTGTTGGCGGTGGCGATCCTGCTGCTCGGCGGCTGGTTCACCGGCTTCTGGATGCGCGGCGGCGTCGAGCTCGACCGGCTGCATCCGGGCTACTTCCTGCCCACAGTTGCAGGTGGACTGGTCGCGTCAGCGGGCGCCGCCGAGGTCGGCCAGGTCCGCTTGGCGCAGGTCATGCTCGGCCTCGGGCTCGTCTGCTGGGTGATCGTGGGGTCGATGATCCTCGGCCGGCTGATCTTCCGCCCTCCCCTGCCCGACGCGCTGGCGCCGACGATGGCCATCGAGGTCGCTCCGGCGGCCGTAGCCAGCGTTGCCTACCTGTTCAGCACCGGCGGTCACGTCGACCGGTTCGCCGCCGTCCTCGCCGGCTACGGGCTGCTGATGGTCGTCGCACAGCTACCGCTCCTGCCGCGCTACCTGCATCTGAAGTTCAACCTCGGCACGTGGGCCTTCACCTTTTCCTGGGCGGCCGTCGCTTCCACCGCCCTGTTCTGGATCCCGTCCGCCCGCATACCAGGCGGCCGGTTCGACAGCTACCTGGTGCTGGCCGCGATCAGCCTGCTGGTAGGCGGGATCGCCGCCAGGACCGTTATGGCGATAAGCCGGCATACTCTGCTGCCGCCCGCACCCCCTGCGCCGCACGCGCCCGCCGACCCTCTCGGCAACGGCCACCGCACTCCTGTCCCGGCACTGGCCCGCTGACACCGACACCACCAACAAAGGAGCTCAGTATGACTACTGCCGCAAGTGTCGTGGACCGTTACTTCGAGGCCACGAGCGCGCACGATGCCCACGCCATCGTCAGCCTGTTCACCCCGGCCGCCATCGTCGTGGACGAGGGCAAGACCCACCGGGGGACTGCCGAGATCCGTCAATGGCAGGACCAGGCGGCGTCCGAATACAAGTACACGACGACGATCGTCGACCGAGTCCCGAACGGCGACAGTGCCTGCGCTGTCACCGCCCGGCTCGTGGGCAACTTCCCCGGCGGGACTGCGGAGCTGACGTTCGACTTTCTGCTCACCGACGGGCTGATCAGTGGTCTGAC
>JBBQFE010000651.1:0-1835 GCA_038321605.1 Mycobacteriales bacterium
CGGCGTCGTCGAACTCCTGGTCGGCGAAATCCGCAGAGGGGGAGCCGACGATCTGCAGGCCGCGCGCGCCGTAGGTGTCATACAGCTTCTGCAGGCCCTCGTACTGGGGCGTGTAGCCGCACTTGGAGGCGGTGTTGACAAACAGCGTGGGCTTGCCGCTCAGACTCGCGAGGTCCAGCTGGCCTCCGTCCAGAAGCTTGACCTCGTGGGTGTAGAGGTCGGTGGACTCAGACAGCTTGGGGGTGCGGCGCAGGTACATGCGCAGCGTGGAGAGAACGCTCATGCTGTCAGTACTCCGCCGAAGCGGAAATGGTTCACCTGCTAGGCCCGTCGACCTGCTGGGCGAGGTCGTCATGGGCGCCGCTGTCCTTGGTCGAACGGGCGGTGAATTTGCCGCTGGCGTCGCGAATCCGTGCGCTGCGGTCCCCGCCTCCCAGTCCGGCCGCGGTCAGCTCGCGCATTCGCCGGTCGGTGCTGGACAGAAATAGGGCCCGCTCATGACCGCGCAGGAGCGCGAAGCCGATCCGGATGATCGGGTTGGTGATCGAGGCCGAACGCGAGACGGCGTGCACGTGAAAGGACACCTCGCCGGTATCGGGCCACTTCCACACCTCCCAGTCCATCTGGCCGCGCTCGACGTGGCCCTCCAGCGTCCGGTAGTTCCAGCCGAACACGCGGACACCACGCCCCTCGTGGCGGCGATCCTCCTCATAGACCGCGTTGACCCGAGTGCCGACGAACACGCCGACGAGGTTCAACGCGCGCAGTTCGAGCAGCATGGTGCGGCCCTGAAGCGGCGCGTCGGGGTCGTAGTAGGCCCGCACCAGCGACGGATCGGCGAACTCGTAGCCGCGGATCAGCCGCGTGGCGATTTCAAAGCTGCCCTCCGGTTCGGGTGCCCCCAGGGACTCGGTCGGCAGCGCCTGGAAGCGATCATCGACGTTCCAGCCCGGCCCGGGATCGCCGAAATCGACGTCGTCGGGGTCAAAGTTGAGCGGGCGCGTCTCCATGACGGCCAGGCGGCGGCGGATCCCCGGGGTCAGCTTCACTGCGAGAACCCTGCCTCGACCCGCCGGGTGTCGATCGTGATGCCACCGGTCATGCGGCCCCCGGACAGCTTGACGACACCCTCCAGGAAGCTGATCCACATGTGCAGCTGGACCTCCTTGGCCATGCGCACATGGTGGTAGAGAACGTTTGAGTACTGGTTCGAGCTGCGCGCCCAGGACTCGATCTCGAAGGTGATGAGGTCGCCGTCGGTCACCCGGAACGCAATCTGCCCCGCCTCCAGGTGGCCCGCGAGCGTGGCGAGACGAAATGAGCGCGGGCTGCGTTCGATCACCCGGACCGGCCCGTCCCAGGGCCCCGGCATGCGTACCACGTATTCGTCGGCGAGCGCGAGCGTGTCCGCGTCGCCGCGCACCCGCTGAAAGCGAGCCATCGTGATCGGAGCCGCTCGGTTGAGGTTCTCGGTGACCTGGGCGAACAGCTCGTCGGCGGTCAGCGGGCTCTCGCGGATCCTGGTGCGGTACCGGCGATGAAACAGCGGCCCATAGCCCTCCAGTACACCCTGCACCTCGCCCGGCTCGACCCCCGCCGGGTACGCAGGAGGCAGGTGAGTGTCGGCACTCGGCTCGAGGATCTCATGACGGTGCAACGGGGTCGAGCGCCACATGTAGCCCCACGAGGTGAGGACGATCCCGATCGGCCAGGTTGCGGCGGTCAGCCAACGGCGAGTCGGGGACGGGCGTCTGGGCACCGTCCGAGACTACCCGGGCTCAGAGCGGGTACCCATAGACTCAACTGATGCTCAGCGTGCTCCTCTACCGGTGCGG
>JBBQFE010000652.1:0-1833 GCA_038321605.1 Mycobacteriales bacterium
ACCCACTCGAATACTTCTGAGCGGTGCGTCGCGATGCCCACGAGGACGACGAGGTGTTCCGGCTGTACGCGGCGCTGGCCGCGGAGGCCGGCATCGAGCCGGACGTGAAGGTTCCGCAGCCGCGGATCTACGTCGACCAACTCGAGCACGCCGACGGCACCCGCTACAGCTGGTTCGTCAGTACCGATCCGGACCCGGTGGTGGTCACCCCGCAGCCGGTCCCCGGCAGGACCCTGGTCGACGTGCGCAACGGCGAGGACCTGAGCACCTCCTTCGGCCTTCCCCCGTTCGGGGTGCGGGTCGCCAGGCACTGCAGGGCATGACTTCGAGGTGAACTTCAGCGTGATCGCTAAGCCTCGATCAGTGGACCTGGTCGGTTTCTGATCGGCGTGGAAACTGAAGAAAGTGCCCTTGAGCTGCGACAATCGGTTTGCTGAGGACCGGATTGACGCGGATCGGAAGGACACTTTCAGTGAGATTGTTGCACGCCTGGAAACCAGAAGCTGCCGGGTTCGACGATGAGAATCTGGTGTCGGCCGCAGGGCTGGTCCCGGTGCTGGCGCTGGCTGAGCAGACGAACCTGCCGAAGCTGATCGGCGAGCGGGTGCGGTTCGACTCCGAACGGATCGCCTCAGCGGCGGCGAACCCCGCCGGGAAGATCATGTCGATCATCGGCGGGATGCTGACCGGCGCCGATTCCATCACCGATCTGCAGATCATCCGCTCCGGCGGATCGGCGAAACTGTTCAGCGCCGTCTACGCACCCTCGACCTTGGGGATGTTCCTGCGGGAGTTCACCCACGGACACACCCGGCAACTCGCCGCCGTCCTGGCCCGGCACCTGCTGGCCCTGACCCGGCGGACCGCGGTGCTGGGCGGCATCGCCGAGCAGGCGTTCATCGACATCGACTCGCTGCTCCGCCCGGTCTACGGCCATCAGAAACAAGGCGCCAGCTTCGGGCACACCAAGATCGCGAACCGGCAGGTGCTACGCAAAGGACTTTCACCGCTGGTCACCACCATCAGCACCGCCACGGCGGCGCCGGTGATCGCCGGGGTCCGCCTGCGGGCCGGGAAAGCCGGATCCGGACGGGGCGCCGCCTCCATGGTCACCGAGGCGATCGACCTGGCCATCGCCGCCGGCGCCACCACCGGCAACCTACTGGTGCGCGGTGATTCGGCCTACGGCTACAGCGATGTCATCCACGCCGTCCTGCGAGCCGGCACCAAATTCTCGTTCGTGCTCACCAAGAACCGCGCGGTCAACCGGGCCATCGGCGCCATCCCCGCCGATGCGTGGACGCCGGTCCGGTATCCCGGCGCCGTCATCGATCCCGACACCGGGCAGTGGATATCCGACGCCGAAGTCGCCGAGATCGAATACACCCTGTCGGCCGGCACCGACCGAGCCGTCACCGCCCGGCTGATTGTCCGCCGCGTCAAAGACCGCAACCACCAGGGCGAACTGTTCCCCGTCTGGCGCTACCACCCGTTCTTCACCAACAGCACCGAAACTGTCACCGATGCCGACATCACCCACCGCCAACACGCCATCATCGAATCAGTGTTCGCCGACCTGATCGACGGCCCCTGGGCCCACCAGCCCTCCGGCCACTTCCCAGCCAACTGCGCCTGGACCATCCTGGCCGCCATCACCCACAACCTGCTCCGCGCCGCCGGCACCTGCATCGACAAAGCCCACGCCGTGGCCCGCGGCGCGACCCTGCGCCGCCGGATCGTCAACGTCCCCACCCGGATCGCCCGACCCCAAGGCCGCCGCATCCTGCACCTACCCACCCACCACCCCCACCAATATCAGTGGAAACGGCTATG
>JBBQFE010000653.1:0-1826 GCA_038321605.1 Mycobacteriales bacterium
TCCAGGATCGAGTTGTGCTGCGAGCCTCCGATGTACGGACGGAATCTAGCCGGTGTCAGCTGGACGATCGCGATCCACCAGCCCGCCGCGCCGACCATGGCCGCACCGGCGATCAGCAACTGGGTGATCCGGCGGCGCAGGGTGGTCGGTGCACAGATCAGATAGGCAAGCGCGAAGGCCGGGACGACCAGCAGCGCCTGCAACTGCTTGGTGAGGAACCCGAATCCGACAAGGGCGCCCACCGCGGCGAGCCACTTGGTGGAAGCCGCTTCCAGCGCACGCACAATGCAGTAGCCACCGATGGTCATCAAGAGCACCAGCAGGGCGTCGGGATTGTTGAACCGGAACATCAGCGCCGCAACCGGTGTCGCCGCGAGCACTGCACCCGCGATCAACCCCGCCGCCGCACCGGAGGTACGACGAACCGCGAGGTAGAGAACGCCGACCGCTGCGATGCCCTCCACCGCCTGCGGTACCAGAATGCTCCACGAATTGAGCCCGAACAGCCGCACCGAGAGCGCCATGATCCACAAGGCGGCGGGTGGTTTGTCGACGGTGATGGAGTTCGAGGCGTCCGAGGATCCGAAGAACATCGCCTTCCAACTGACCGAGCCGGCCTGGGCCGCCGCGGAGTAGAACGAGTTGGCGTAGCCCGAGGCGCCGAGGCCCCACAGGTAGAGCGCGGCGGTTGCGAGCAGCAGGCCCAGCAGGGACGGCCGTACCCAGGACGGGTCGTCGGTCCGGCCACGGACGAGGGTCCGGAGCCGGTCACTGCCCGAGCGGCGAGGATTGAACGCCTCGTCGTTCGGTGATACCGGAAAGGAATGCCCAGCGGGAGTAAGGGTTTCAGCGGTCATAGCTATAGAACGTGCCCGCTCGAGCTTGCCAGAGTCTGTGAAGACGTTGAGCCCATCCCGTGCATCGGCAGCGTCACGGTGAAGACGGTTTCGCCGGGCCGGCTCCGTACTCCGATCTGGCCGTGGTGGGCAGCGACGACCGCGGCCACGATCGCCAGGCCGAGTCCGGTGCTGCCCGCGGCACGTGAACGTGACTCTTCCCCGCGGGAGAACCGCTCGAAGATGTCGCCGATCTGGCTCTCGGGAATGCCCGGGCCGTCGTCGCGGACCTCGAGGACGACAGATCGTCCCTCCTCGGCAAGGGAGATCCACACGTTGGTGCCGGGCGGGGTGTGGGTGCGCGCGTTGGCCAGGATGTTCACCAGCACCTGCTGCAGCCGTGGCCCGTCACCGAGCACGGTCACCGGGTCCTCGCCGAGCTCGAGATGCCAGTGGTGGGTGGGGCCCGCGGCATGGGCATCACTCATGACATCCACCGTGAGCCGGGTGAGGTCCACCTCCGACATCGCCAACGGGCGACCGGCATCCAGGCGGGCGAGCAACAGCAGATCCTCGACGAGTGCTGTCATCCGATTGGCTTCTGACTCCACCCGGTTCATGGCGTGCGCAATGTCCGGCGGCGCCACTTCCCGGCTGCGCCGGGTCAGCTCGGCATAGCCCCGGATGGAGGCCAGCGGCGTGCGCAGCTCATGGCTGGCATCGGCGACGAACTGGCGCACTCTGGTCTCGCTGCGGTGTCTGGCGTTCAGGGCATCGCTGACATTGACCAACATGCGGTTGAGCGCGATGCCCACCTGACCGACCTCGGTGTGCGGGTTGGTCTCGGTGACGCGGACCGCGAGGGCGACCTCACCCTCGTCCAGCTGCATGTCGGCCACCTTGGACGCGGTGGCGGTCACTCGACGCAGTGGCCTCAGCGCCAGTCGCACGATCAGGGCACCCAGAAACCCAGCGAGGATAAGCCCGATC
>JBBQFE010000654.1:0-1825 GCA_038321605.1 Mycobacteriales bacterium
CAGCTGTTCGGCAGCCTGCTCAGCACTGATGCCCGGTTCAGCGTGTGGCAGCTGCTGACCCTGCTCGGTAGCTATTTCATGGTCGGCTTCGTGGCCCTCGGCGTCCTCGGCGGTGCGACCCGCCGACGGCGGGCGGTGGCCAGGGGCAGCCGGTACCGCGAGCTGGATCTGCGATCGGCACCGGCCGTGGTCAGCCCGTCGGCCGCCGCGGTCACCACCACCGGTGACCCGTCGGCCCAGGTGCGGTACCCGCAACCGGACGGGACCTGGATCGACAGTACGGGCGCCGCTCTGCCATCAGTGGGTGCGCATCGACTGTTGCTCCCCGTCCTCGATGACGCCGGAACCGTGCTGGCGGCACTGGACGTCGACGAAGCGATCGCCGTGTCACCGCTGCTCACCGACCTTGCCCTGGGCACGATCGCCGCGCGGTCGGCGAACGAGCGCGCCGCCGCCCTCGCAGACGCGCGCCGGACGGAGGTGCGCGAGCGCAGCCGCGAACTGGTGGCGGCCACCGATCTCGGTCGGCGCGACCTCGAACGGAACCTGCACGACGGCGCCCAGCAGCTGCTGGTCGGGTTGGCGTTGACCTCCGGCCTCGCCGCCCGTCGCAGCGATGTCGAGCCGGCGAGCATCATCGACCAGATCACCCAGGTGCGAGGCGAGATCCTCGCGCTGATCGACTCCGCCACACCTGCGGCGCTGTCGGGTGGTCTGGCCGCGGCGCTGCACGCCCTCGCGGCGGTCTGCCCGATCTCGGTGGTGGTGGATGCGGTCGGTGACCTGCCCGCCGACGATCCGCTCGCGCTGAACCTGTACCTCGCGGCCGGCGAGGCGATCACCAATACGGTCAAGCATTCGGCCGCTCGCGCGATCGCGGTGTACCTGCTGGTCAGCGAGCACGAGGTCGAGTTGGCGATCGGTGACAACGGGAGTGGCAACCTGGCCACCGTGCCACCCAGCATCGCCAGCCGGGTAGCCGCCATCGTCGGCGAAGCCGCCATCGTGCGCGAAACTGGGGTCGGGGTCGAGGCCGGTGTAGGGGTCGAGGCCGGTTTCGGGGTCGGGGTCCGGGTGGAAGGTGGCACCGGCCGAGGCACCCGACTGCGCATCCGGGCGGTCCGCACCGTGCCGACTGGCACGTGGTGACGTCCGTGCGATCGCGGCTCGAAACAGCCGCGCTCTGGACGGTCAGCCTGCTGGCCGTCGTCGCCGGCTGGACCGAACTCGTCGCGAGAAATGACCTGCTGCAGGTGAGCACCGGACAGGCGGTCTTCTTCACCCTGGGAGCGCTGGGCGCGCCCGGTCTGGCCACCGCCATGCTCCGCCGGCATCCCGACGAATCGAGTGGGCCGCTGCTGGGCGCAACGATGGTGGCTTCGATGCTCGGCGCCTGCCGGGTGGCCGACCTCGGCCCGGTTGCCCCGATCGCCGGAACGACTGCGCTCGTCCTGGTGCTGCTGCCCGCGGTCTTTGTCGTGCGCTACCCGGCGCTGCGGTGCCCGGCACCGGTGGTCCGCGCCATCACCACCTGCTTCTGGATCGCCGCCGTCCTGGGTGCGGCGACCGCCGCGGTGTTGCTGGCGAGCGGATCGGTGCCCGCGACGGTGTGGCACTCCCTACCACCCGTGCAGGCGCCCGGCGTCGCGATCACGCTGCTCGTCGGGCAGGCCGCAGTTGTGGTCATCGCCGCGGCGATCATCGTCGGCAGTTACTGGCTGCGGGATCTGCCACGCAACGCTCGCCGCGCCCTACGGCCCATGATGTTGCCGACGATCGGCTGGTGTGTGTCGCTGACCGCTTCGACGATCTGGACGGTCGCCGG
>JBBQFE010000655.1:0-1823 GCA_038321605.1 Mycobacteriales bacterium
CCCGGATCCGAAGTCGATGGTGACCACCTTGTCGGCGACCTTGGTGACCACACCGACCTCTCCGTTGGCGAAGCCGGTGGGCGTCACCTCGAGGTGGTTGGCGGTGGCGACGACCCGGTCACCGGCATCGAAGCGCCCGAAGGCCTTGCCCGGTGGGGGATTGAGCCGTGCCTTGAGCGCGGCATTCAGCGCGATGGTGCCGGCTGGTCCCCGATGCACCGGCGTGACCACCTGCACCTGCTCGGTGGCGATGCCCAGCGCACGCGGAATCGAGTCCGTCATCAGCTGGACCACCCGGTGCGCGCATTCGCTGGAACCCCGGGCCGGCACGATGACGACCTCCCGTTCGGGGGAGTCGACGCCCGGCAGATCCCCGGCGCGCACCGCAGTCGCCAGCCGGGCGATCGCACCGCCGGCATCCTGGCGGTAGAGCGTGGTCAGTTCGACCACCGGCACTGATGCGGACGCGATCAGATCCGCCAGCACCTGTCCCGGCCCGATCGACGGAAGCTGGGCCGAGTCCCCGACCACCAGCAGGTGGGTACCGTCGGCGCAGGCCCGCAGCAGCGCGGCCGCCAGCTCCACGTCCAGCATCGACGCCTCGTCCACGACCACCAGGTCTTCATCGAGTGGCCAGTCCTCCCCGCGCGCAAAGCCAGCCGAGAAATCGATCACCGCCCCGCCACCGTCCGCGGAGGTCGAGCTCCGCGGCTGGACGCCCAGCAGGCGGTGGATCGTCATCGCCTCGGTGTCGCAAAGTTCCGCCAGCCGTTTGGCGGCACGGCCGGTCGGCGCGGCCAGCGCCACTGATTTTCCGGCCCGTTCGGCCTCCCGCACGACGGTCGCCACCGTCCGGCTCTTTCCCGTTCCCGGGCCACCGGTGAGGACGCTGACACCGTGATCCAGCGCGTTGTTGACCGCTGAGCGTTGCACCGGATCGAGACCATCGGGGTCGATCACGTCCGTCTTGCGCCGTTTGGCTGCGCGCGCCTTACCGATCAGAGTGGCGCTGTCGGTCAACCGGTGCACCGCCTCGGCGATTGCTCGCTCAGCCTCGGCGTACCGCGACAGAGCCAGCATCGTCCGAGGCACCGAGTCGATCGCCTCCACCACTTCGCCGGCACAGGCGTCAGCGATCGCCCGCGCGGGATCGGCGACGCGCTGGAATTCCAGCTCGGTAGTGACCTGGTCGATCTCGCACAGCGTGTGGCCCTCTTTGGCGGCCTGCGTGAGCACCCAGCCGACGAGTGCCCGGGAACGGCGCGAATCGCTTTGCAGAACCCCAGGAATCGCCGCTCGGGCAAGCAGATCCGCGTCGGCCACCTCGACACCGGCGAGCTGAAGCAGGCGCCACGGGTCGTCCTTGAGCAGCCGCAAAGCTCCCGGGCCGAGCGCGTCCACGGCACGACCGGCCAGCCGTGCCGGCAGCCCGGCGGTCAACAGCAACGCGACGATCTCGTACGCCGGTTGGCTGGAGATGAACGACGAGAGCAGGCGGCCGGCGCGGATCTGCCCGACCTTCGGCAGGCCCGCCAGCGCCGTGGTGGTGACATCGTCAGCGGTTCGGATACCGGCGTCACCCATGGCTTCGGCCAGGGTCGAGCCCAGCCCCTGCCACAGCCCGGACGCGCAGAACGCGGCGAAGACCTGCTCGTCCGTCGGGGCAGGCAGCGTCAGCTCAGGTCCTCGGGGTAGCCGGTCATCGGATCGGACACGTCATCGAGGGCCAACTGGATCTCCAATGGCAGCTCGACCGACAGCGACTGCACAGCGGCAGTCAGCTGGCCCAACGTGCGGGCACCGATGATCGGGGCGGTCACGCC
>JBBQFE010000656.1:0-1819 GCA_038321605.1 Mycobacteriales bacterium
GGGTCGTCCCCTTGATGAGCGTGAGCTTGGTGATGCCGAGTCGGTGGCGGGGCATCTGGTGGAGGCGGGCAGCGTGTTCGCGTTGTTGGCCGCGCACCGGCGAGTGTTGTTCCCGGCGGCGATGTTTGAGGACCTGTTCCCGTCGGGTCGGGGCCGGCCGTCGGTGCCGGCGGACATCGCCGCGTCGATCTTGGTGCTGCAGGCGTTGCACGGGCTGTCCGATCGGGAGGCGATGGCCGCGGTGCGCACCGATCTACGGTGGAAGGTTGCGTGTGGTCTGCCGGTCGGGCACGGCGGGTTCGACGCCTCGACGTTGACCTACTGGCGTCGCCGGTTGGCGGCCTCGGCGCGACCGGACCGGATCTTCGACGCGGTCCGTGCGGTGGTGGCCGAGACCGGTGCGCTGCGCGGCAAGACCCCCGGGCGTTGGACTCCACCGTCCTGGATGACGCGGTCGCCACCCAGGACACCGTCACGCAGCTGATCGCGGTGATCCGCAAGGTCGCCCGGGAGGTCCCCGGCGCTGACGTCGTGGTCGCCCGGTGCTGCACCGCCCATGACTACACCGATCCGGGCAAGCCGCAGATCGCCTGGGACGACAGCGAGGCCCGGGCGGTGCTCATCGACGCTCTGGTGCGCGACGCGCTGGCGCTGCTGGCGGTCGTGTCCACCTGGGACCTGGACGAGCAGGCCGGCCAGACCGTGGCGCTGCTGGCGTTGATCGCCGGCCAGGACGTCGAACCCGTGACGGGCAGCGATGGCACCGACGGCCGCTGGCAGATCGCCCGCAAGGTCGCCAAGGACCGGGTGATCAGCGTGGTCGACCCGCAGGCGCGGCACGCCCACAAGACCGTCTCCCGCCGCCAGGACGGGTTCAAGGCCCACCTGGCGGTCGAACCCGACACCGGCATCGTCACCGGCTGCGCACTGACCAAGGCCGCCGGCGCCGAGGCCGCCGACGGGAGTGTCGGTGTCGCGTTGCTGCAGGCCGACGACACCGTGGTCGCGCCCACCGAGGTGCTCGGTGACAGTGCCTACGGCACCGGGCAGGTCCTGGCCGCGATCGCCGAAGCCGGGCATGTCCCGCTGGTCAAGCCGTGGCCGATGCGCCCGGCCGTGCCGGGCGGGTTCGACCTGGACGCCTTCGTGGTGAACACCGCCACCGGCACGGTGACCTGCCCGAACGGCATCACCCGCCCGATCACCCCGACAAGGTCTGTCACCTTCGGCGCCGCGTGCCGCGGCTGCCCGCTGCGGGAACGCTGCACCACCGCCACCGCCGGCCGATCCATCCACCTGCACCCCCACGACGCGCTGCAGCGTGAGCACCGCCACACCGCCCGCGACCCACAGTGGCAGCACACCTACCGCCAGCACCGGCCGATGGTCGAACGCTCCATCGCCTGGCTCGTCGCCCGCGGCAACCGCAAGCTCCGCTACCGGGGCGTCACCAAGAACAACGCCTGGCTGCACACCCGCACCGCCGCCTTGAACCTGCGCCGACTGCTCACCCTCGGCCTGACCCGACACGACGGGACCTGGGCGCTGACCTGAGAACGCAGCAGGTCCCCGCGATCCCCATCGCCACAGCTCAGAGCACGCAACCCACCCCCGCGGCGCCCCCAACGCCCCCCATCACCGCACGCCTGCCCGCAGCCGACGCACACCCCACCACCGCACGGACGAGGCCAAGCACCCGCACAACAGCCGTAGTTCAGCAGTCTCCTAGGTGCACCTGAATTCGACGACGCTGGGTGCGCTGGCGACCATGGTCGAGCTCGCGCGGCGCACTCTGGGATTTTCCGCGGCGCAGCTGAAC
>JBBQFE010000657.1:0-1803 GCA_038321605.1 Mycobacteriales bacterium
CAGCTACCGGCCGACAACTTTCAGCCGGGACCGGGTTGCAGGCCGGCGAGTTCGGTGGCGAGGTTGATCCTCGCCAGCTTCTCCCATCGGCGCCTGCCCGGGTCGGTCAGGTAGATCGAGGCTCGCGACAACAAGCCGGTCAGGACCGCGGACCGGCCGATCCGCCAGTCGTGTTCGTCGACGGTGCTGTAGTCCCGGCGCACCGCCGCGACATAATTCCGGTACGCGACATCGTCGCCGCCCAGTACCGCCAGGTCGGCGTCGAGCAGGATCGCGGCTTGCGAGTCGGCGGCGTCCGCCTCGTGCCTGATGGTCGCCAGGATCAGCTCGGACACCCTTTCCGCCGCTGCGTGATCGGCGCCGGCTGCCTCGAGTGCGGCGCGGGCCCAGGCTGCGCTGGCCCGCTCATCCTGGCCGGCTGAACCTTCGTAGATCACGTCGTGCGCGCACGCCGCCGCGCGGATCACAGCGGCTGACGCATCCTCGATCGCGAGTTCGTCAGCCAACCAGTCAATCGCGTCCAGGACCGCCAGCACGTGGGCGGTTCCGTGATAGTGCCGATCGGCCCCGGCGTACCTGACGGCAAGGTCCAATGCGTCCGACCGAGCCAACGCCTCGCTGCCGCCCAGGCTGACGGCGGACCTGATCCACGCATCGGCCAGCATCTGGCGACTCACCCCCGGCTGTGTTCCTGCAGCATCGTCGAGCCTGCCACACGGGCTGGGCGGTGCTGATTGCGCCGGTCCGGTGGTGTCAGCCCCGGTGGCTCGCGGACGGCTTCGCGGCGGGCTTTGTCGAAAGCGTCGCCGAAAGCGTCGTCGAGTGCGTCGGTGAGGGAGTCGCCGAAGGGCCCGTCTGACGATCCGCGCTGCGGGACGGTCCTGCGGTGTCACGCTCGCCACGCCGGCCAGCGGATTCGCTGGGTTCCGCGTCAACCGTCCTGCTCGGCGTGGCGGGCTCGTCGCCGGTCGAGGCTCCCGCCGATGGAGTCCGCGCCGGCAGAGGCGGCTCAGCGGATGCCGAGGACGCGTCGGTCGGCAACGCCCCGGAGGAGTTCACCGCCACCTGATGCAGCGCGGGAGAGCTGTGGAATGCGGGGGAGCTGTGGAATGCGGGGGACCTGGGGCCACCCGGCACCCCGGGCCGGGACTGCTGCACGCGGAACGGGGTCAGGTCGTCGATGACACCGCCGAACAGCCGCTGCGCCGGCCGCGGCAACCGGTCGTTGGCCGCCGCCACCGATGACGTGGTCAGCACCAGCGCGCCAGCGGCGAGCCCCGCGACCACTGTGCGGCGGCGGGGCAAGCGCAGCTGTCTCATGCGCAGCTGTGTCACCCCAAGCTGCGTCACCCGACCGGAGGTCACCCGGCCCCGGCCCGGTCCGTCCAGCAGCGAAAGCAGCTCCGGGCTCGCCGACGGCACCGTCAACCACCGCAGTTGCACCAGTTCGATCAGGGCTGCCTGCAGCACGGGATCGGACAGTAGCTCCGGGTCCTCGGCACACAACTCCCGCAGGAGCCGGCCCACCGGGTCGGGGCCGTCGGGGACCGCCTCGCGTGCCGCCATTGTCGCCATGATGCTGGTGTAATCGTCGGGTGTGATCATTCGGTTACGGCCTCACTGAGCAGTGCCTGCCGCAGGGTGAGCAGGGCCCGGCGCTGCAGTTGCTTCACCGCGCCTGGCGACCTCTGCATCACCTGCCCGGTCTGACTCACGGACAGGTCCGACAGGACTCTGAGGATCAGCACCTCAGCCTGATCTCGGGGGAGGACGCCGAGTAGATCGAGGATCCGTGACCGGCCG
>JBBQFE010000658.1:0-1801 GCA_038321605.1 Mycobacteriales bacterium
CAGCACCACAGATGTCGCTTCACCCCTCTACGTCATCACCGAAAGCGACGGGGTCATCATCAATAGGCGCCTCATTCGTGAGGAGTTTCTGTTCTTCGTTAAAGCGGCTCTTCGAAGTTAACCGGGCAACCGGGTCCTGCGTGGTGACAGCGCGGGGCCCGTGACCTCGGTGATCATGGCTGTTGTCAACGCAGTTCATGATCACGAAGGTGAGGTCACGGGCGTGGTTCAGCGTACGCAACTTCCGGCTGGTGTGGAGCACCGGCAGCGCGGTATCGAGCAGGGCGCGACTCTGTTGTTGGGGATCGAGGGGTTGGACGTGGTCGAGGTCGTCCTCAAGGAACTCGAGGAACTCGAGGACCTGGAGCAGGACGCGGGGCGGGTGGTGCACCGGAGCACGGGCGACGAGGGCGCGGCTGCGTGCCCGTCGTGCGGGACGGTCTCGACCTCACCCAAGGGACGGGCGACGACCCGGCCGCGGGACCTGCCGTATGGGGATGACCCGGTCCGGCTGGTGTGGCACAAGCGGCGGTGGCGCTGCCGGGAGCGGCGGTGCGAACGGGCCTCGTTCACCGAGTCCCTCCCGGCGGTCCCGGCCCGGGCGCGGTTGACGACCCGGCTGCGCTCCGCGTGCGGGGCCGGGGTCGCGGAGGGCTTCTCGTGCGTGGCCGCGGCCGCGAAGTATCACCGGGTCAGCTGGCCGATCGCGCACGCCGCGTTCGTCGCGCACGTCACCCCCACCCTGGCCCAGCCCCTGCCGCCGGTGGAGGTGCTCGGGATCGACGAGACCCGCCGCGGGAGACCCCGTTGGGCTCAGGACCCGGACACGCTCAGGTGGTCGATCGTGTACGACCGGTGGCACACCGCGGTGGTCGACGCCGCCGGGACCGCGGGGCTGCTGGCTCACGTCGACGGCCGGACCGCCGCCGCGGTCACGGACTGGGTTGCTGCCCAACCGGACTCGTGGAAGCAGGCGGTCACGCACGTGTGTATCGACCTGTCCGCCTCCTACGCCAAAGCCGTCCATGACGCCCTCCCGGACGCCGTCGTCGTGGCCGACCGTTTCCACCTGGTCAAACTCGGGAACGACATGGTCACCGAGGTCCGGCAGCGCACCACCCGCGAGGGACGCGGCCGCCGCGGCACCACCCGCGACCCGGAGTGGGCCAACCGGCGCCGGCTGCTGACCGCACACGAACGCCTCTCCAGCTACTCCTTCGCGCGGATGTGGAACGCCCTGATCGACCAGGACGACCTCGGGGTCCAGGTCCTGCGCGCGTACATCGTCAAGGAGGAGCTGCGCACCCTGCTCTCGCTGGCCGGGACCCACCCCGACCGGGAGCTGATCTCCCACCGGCTGTGGACGTTCTACTCGCGGGCCGCGGCCTGCGACATCGCCGAGGTCCACCGCCTCGCCGAGACCATCGAGACCTGGTGGCCCGCCATCGAAACCGCGATCACGACCGGCTACTCCAATGCTCGTTCCGAGGGCTACAACCGCCTCGCGAAACACGTCGGGCGCAACGCCTTCGGCTTCCGAAACGTCGAGAACCAGCGTCGCCGGATACGCTGGACCTGCACCCGCCAACACCGACGGGCGTCGGCTATGACACACGAGTTGCCCGGTTAACTTCGAAGAGCCGACATCGCGGGCGTCTGAAACGTTGATCAAGTCATAGTCCCCACCACATGCTGTAGGCGCTTCCTACGCGGGCCGCGGCGCGCATGTGCAGGCGTCCACCGCCTACAGACCACTACGCGCCGTCCTTTCCAAGCTTGAGGAGGTTACGATTCACAGCCT
>JBBQFE010000659.1:0-1782 GCA_038321605.1 Mycobacteriales bacterium
GAGCTTGCCTTCATCGGTCCGGTGCTCGGTGATGTCAGTCAGCCAGATTTGGTTGGGGCAGGCCGCGCTGAAGAGGCGATCTACGAGGTCGTCGTGCACCGGTGGCCCGGATCGACGGTTCAGTCCACGCTTCTTGGCGAAGATGGACCAGATGCGGAGATATTGTCAAGACCTGTGGATGAGCGTGTTTCAGGCGACCTCCGTTTCGGTTGATTCGGCATCGGGTTCGGTGGGTGTGATGTCGACGGGGCGTTCGAGTAGTTTGCCTTTGTGGAACACCGCGCCGGCACGGACCAGGGCGACCAGGTGGGGTGCGTTGACCGCGCGCCAACGGACTTGTGCGGCGTCGATCAGCTTGTAGGCCATGGCAATTCCCGCCGCCCGTGAGCCGGGCCCCTTGGTGACCTTGGTCCGCAACCGCACGGTCGCGAAGGTGGATTCGATCGGGTTGGTCGTTCTGAGGTGGATCCAGTGTTCGGCGGGATACCTGTAGAACTCGAGTAGCACGTCGGCGTCGTCGACGATCTTGGCGACCGCCTTGGGGTACTTGGCGCCGTAGTCGATCTCGAAGGCCTTGATCGCGAGCTGGGCCTTGTCGATGTCCTCGGCGTTGTAGATCTCCTTGATCGCCGCCAACGCACCCGGATGTGCCGACTTCGGCAGGCTGGCAAGCACATTGGCTTGCTTGTGGAACCAGCATCGCTGTTCGCGGGTCGCCGGGAACACCTCCCGGACCGCCTTCCAGAAGCCCAGTGCCCCGTCACCCACCGCCAGCACCGGGGCAGTCATTCCGCGGCGACGACACGAGCGCAGCAGATCCGCCCACGACTCGGTGGACTCCCGGTACCCGTCAGCCAGGGCGACGAGTTCCTTGCGGCCATCGGCGCGCACCCCGATCATCACCAGCAGACACAGCTTCTCCTGCTCGAGGCGGACCTTGAGGTGGATGCCGTCGACCCACAGGTAGACGTAATCGGTGCCTGAGAGATCCCGCTGCCCGAACGCCTTCGCTTCGTCCTGCCACTGGGCGGTCAGCCGGGTGATCGTCGTCGCCGAGAGCCCCGCACCCGAGCCCAGGAACTGCTCCAAGGCGGGTCCGAAGTCGCTGGTCGACAGCCCATGCAGGTACAGCAGCGGCAGCACCTCGGTCATCTGCGGGGACTTGCGCGCCCAGGCCGGTAGAATCGCCGAGGAAAACCGCTGCCGCTCACCAGTATCGGGGTCCACCCGGCGATCGTTGACCCGCGGCGCGGTCACGCTGACCGCACCCGCAGCGGTCAGCACTTCACGTTCGTGGTGATAACCATTGCGGACCACCAGACGCCGACCGTCCTCGTCGAGGTGATCGGCGAACCCCTCCACATAGGCGGCGACCTCGGCGGCCAGTGCCGCGGCCAACATCTGCCGGGCACCGTCGCGGACGATCTCGTCGAGCAGCGAGCGACCCGCAGCAGCGTCTTCCTGGGGTGAGTGGGCATCGTGAACTACGGTGAGCATGGGCGTACCTTCCCGAACCAGCGCGCCAACGCCGGCTCTTGATCAGACCTACGAGTGAGTTTCAGATCATCCCCGGGAAGGTGCGCCTTTTCACGTCACCAGGCCGAGGGCCATCCACAAGTTCTGATCATTTCTCGTGGCCAAGTGGCCCGGTGTCATCACCCCCGGCACCATCGTCAACGACATCATGGCCCACGAGGACTGGCTGCCAACCATTCTCGCCGCCGCCGGTCAGCCCGACGTCAAGCAGGACTTGTTGAATGGCCTCGACATTGGGGAGAAGAC
>JBBQFE010000660.1:0-1767 GCA_038321605.1 Mycobacteriales bacterium
GAAGTGGACCGCGTCGAACGTGGGCAGGTCGCTGTCCACCAGAGGTCGCAGCTCGCGGGGCGGTGGCGGCTACCGGACGTTGGCGCGCGGCGGCCTGTCGACGGGGAGCGGTTCCCGGTGGCTGCAGCGGGGACGGCGCGACCTGGGGCCTGCGGGGAGCCGCGGACCTCGCAGTGGCAGCCTTGGCGTCCGCAGTTTTCGCGGTGGCAGCTCTTGCAGTGGCCGCAGGGCGCTTCGGCGCCACCGCTGGGAGTCGGGGGGTGCCCAATTTCAGCCACCTGACCCACCGCGCGGTCACGCCACTGCCAGCAGACTCGGCGGACGCCAGAACCGCAGCCGGTTCATGGCGCGCGAACGAGACCAGCATGCCCAGGACACCGCAGGTGAGAATCAACGAGGTGCCGCCGTTGGAGATGAAGGGCAGCGGGATCCCGGTCACCGGCAACAAGGCGGTGACGTAGCCGATGTTGATCAGCGCCTGCCCGGCGATCCACACCGCAGCACCGCTGGCGGCCAGACGCACGAACGGATCGCTGCTGCGAAAGGCAATGCGCATTGCGGCGTAGGTGAAGAGCCCGAACAGCAGCAGGACCACGGTGGTGCCCAGCAGGCCCAATTCCTCCCCCACCACCGAGAAGACGTAGTCGGTGTTGGAGTTGGGGACCCAGCCGTACTTGAGGGTGCCCCGTCCCAGTCCGACTCCGAAGAAACCTCCAGAGGCCAGTGCCCAGAGGCCGTGCTGGGTCTGGAACCCATCCTTGAGTGGGTCGAGGTTCGGGTGCAGGAAGGTGGTCAGTCGTTGCAACCGGTACGGCTCGGTGATCGCGAGCAGGGTCACCGCTGCGACGATGACGACGACGATGCCGATGAAGTAGCGCAGCGGTAGCCCTACCATCCAGAGCAGACCCATGAGCAGCAGCATGAAACACAGACTGGTACCGAGATCAGGCTCGAGCATGACGAGGGTGATCATCGCCGCGAAGCCGGGTACCAGCGGCACCAGCACGTGCTTGGCCGACGTCAAGGTCTTCATCGCCTCTTTGCGGGCGAGCAGATCCGCACCCCAGAGCAGGATCGCCAGCTTGGCGAACTCCGACGGTTGCACGGTCAGCGGTCCCAACTGGATCCAGCGATGTGCGCCGTTGATGGTCGCGCCGATCCCTGGGATCAGCACAGCGATCAGGGCGGTGACGGACAGCGCCAGCGCCGGGTATGTCAGGCGGCGGTACACCGTGGGCGAAAGCCGCATGGCCAACCAGAACACCGGAACGCTGAGCGCCAGGAACTGAGACTCCTTGATCAACTGGGACCAGATGGTGTCGCCGGTGGTGTGCAGCGATGCCGAGATGGTGGTGGAGGCGGACATCATCAGACCGAAGAACAGCAGACCGCCACCGGCCGCGAGCATCAACTGCACGGACGCGAACGGGCTTTCCAGAAAACGGCCGGAGGCCTGCGCCGCCCGGGTACCGCCGACACGCGACCGCAGCCCGGCCATCACCCGATCAGCCATGACCGGCCACTCCTGACCGGGATTCGCCTAGCGCGGTGACCGCCGCCGCGAACGCCGCACCGCGAGCGGAGTAACTGGCGTACATGTCGAGGGATGCCGCCGCGGGCGCAAGAAGAACCGCGTCGCCGGCACGAGCCAACGACGCGGCGGCGGCCACCACGTCACGCATTGCCCCATCGTCCGTCCTGGAGACCATGATCAACGGGAGGTCCGGCGCGTGTCGCGCGAACGCAGCGGCGATCAGATCCCGATCG
>JBBQFE010000661.1:0-1766 GCA_038321605.1 Mycobacteriales bacterium
TCGACATCGCTCCCGGTGAGACGGTGGCACTGCTCGGGCCCAACGGCGCCGGCAAGTCCACCACCATCGACATGATGCTCGGTCTCAGCCAGCCGGACTCCGGAACGGCGTCGATCTTCGGTTGCAGTCCCCAGCAGGCAGTCGCGTCCGGCCAGATCTGCGGCATGCTGCAGGTCGGAAATCTGATTCCCTATCTGTCGGTGCGCGAACTGCTCACCGAAGTCGCCTCGCTGTACCCGAGAGCACTGCCGGTCGAGGACGTCATCGCCCGCACCGGAATCGCCGACTTCGCCGACCGTCGCACGAACAAGCTGTCCGGTGGCCAGACCCAGCGGGCCAGGTTCGCGCTGGCGTTGGTGTCCAACTCCGACCTGCTGGTGCTCGACGAACCCACCGTGGCCATGGACGTCGAGGGCCGCCACCAGTTCTGGACGACGATGCGTGGCGTCGCGGCCACCGGCAAGACCGTCATCTTCGCCACCCACTACCTGGAGGAGGCCGACGAGTACGCCGACCGCATCGTCCTGATGGCTCAGGGCCGCGTCGTCGCTGACGGCCCGACGACCGAGATCAAGTCGCTGGTCGGCTCGAAGGTCATCCGGGCCACATTGCCCGAGGCCAGCGTTGAGCACCTGACGGCCCTGGCCGGGGTGAGCTCGGTCGAGTTGCGCGGTGATGCCGTCGTGCTGAGCTGCTCCGATTCCGATACTGCGATTCGTCAGCTCCTGCAGCAGTTTCCGGAGGTTCGGGATATCGAGATCGCCGGCGCCGGCCTCGAACAGGCCTTCCTGCAACTGACCGGCCAACAGGGCGGTCAACTCACCGGCCAACTGACCGGCGACACCGCTCAGCCCGAGGTGACTGCACGATGAACACCACGTACCTGAAGTTCGAAATCATCCGAACCCTGCGCAACCGGCAGAGCTTCATCTTCTCGTTGATCTTCCCGCTGGTGATGTTCCTGATCCTCGGCGTCCCCAACCGGAACACCCAGGACTTCGGCGAGTCCGGGATTCCCGCCATCACCTACTACATGATCGGCATGCTGTCGTTCGGTGCCGTTGGTGCCGTCGTCGCCGGCGGCATGCGGGTCGCGATCGACCGCTCCATCGGCTGGAACCGCCAGCTCAGGCTCAGCCCGCTGACCCCGCAGGCCTACCTCGGCACCAAGTTGGTGATCGGCTACCTCACCGCGCTGATGACGATCGGGGTGCTCTACGCCAGCGGCCTGATCTTCGGTGCCCGGATGTCGCTGGCGCACTGGGTGGTGACCACCGTGCTGATCCTGATCGGGCTCGTTCCGTTCGCGGCAATCGGCATCTGGGCGGGCCACACCTTCTCACAGGACGCGATGGGCCCGCTGATGGGCGGCAGCATGTCGCTGTTCGCCATCGCCGGCGGCTCCTGGTTCCCCCTGGGCACCGGCATCATCGCCACCATCGGCAGTTGGACGCCGTCGTACTGGATCGTGCAGGCGGGGCACATCGGGGTCGGTGGAAGCGGCTGGCCGCTCAAGGCCTGGCTGGTGGTGCTGCTGTGGACCGCGGCGTTCGGGGCGCTCGCCGCCAGGGCGTACCAGTCCGACACCAAGCGCGCCTGAGCTGGTCACGGCAATTACATTGAGCAGCGACATGGCCACATCCCGCCCCCTCGCACGACGGTTCACCCTGCGCCGGCTGGCCAGCCCCTGGCCCAAGGGCTGGATGCGGCTGGTGTTTCCGGCGGTCTTCCTGATCTACCTGGTGCAGACCGTGGCGGGCGTCCTC
>JBBQFE010000662.1:0-1747 GCA_038321605.1 Mycobacteriales bacterium
GGCCGCAACCCGGCGGTCAACCCACCAGTGACAGGCATGCCTCCGCACACCTCGAGGAAGTCTCGATAGGTCGGCGGCAGCGTCCGGCCCAGCCGCTGCTCGAGCGCCGCGACCTGATCCTGCTGCGCCGGCACCGCGTCGGTCGTCGTGATCAGACCGGCTTTGACGAGCTCACCTCGCCACCGCTCCAGCCGCTGCCCCACCGTTAGCTGTGCCACCATCTGGTCCCTTCCCGTTCTGCCGTCACGATGGCAAGGCGTCCGCACCCGAGACCGAACGAGGCCGGCAGGCAAACCTGTTGCTCTTCCTCCGTCAGGTCAAGGACGAATGCGGTGTAGCTCTCATCCATGCATAAAGATTGCCAATGGCCTGATCTGAAGCATCAGCAGATCGTCACGACCCCGCACTCCGTGCGGCGAGGCCGGTAGAGCCGCTACGCCGCAACTGCGGTCGGCATCGCTGCCGATGACCTGAGGGGAGCGTGGAGAGTTCGCCGCCCTAGGTCGGATTGTGCGCGGTGTCGGTCGAGCGTGGTGCGCTGATCACCACCTGGGGCGCGGGTTCGCCTCCAGCGTGCCTCAGGACCCCTTGTGTTGCAGGGCGAACAGGCTCAGGAACTCGTAGGCGACGTTTGCCGCCGCCAGTGCAGTCAGCTCTGCATGGTCGTAGGCCGGCGCCACCTCGACGACGTCGGCACCGACGATGCTGAGATCCGACAGGCCGCGCAGGATCATCTGGAGCTCACGGGTGGTCAGCCCGCCCGGTTCAGGCGTGCCGGTGCCCGGTGCGTGGGACGGGTCGAGCACATCGATGTCAACGCTCAGGTAGATGGGCAGCCCGGCGACACGCTCCCGGATGCGGTCGATGGCCTCGTCGATGCCACGCCGAGCTATGTCGTCGGTGGACACGGTGGCGAAGCCGAGCTTCCTGTCGTCGGAGAGATCGGCGTGCGAGTACAGCGGTCCCCGGATACCGACATGGCTGGCGTGGTCCAGAGCCAGGATGCCTTCCTCCGACGCGCGCCGGAACGGGGTCCCGTGGGTGTACGGCGCGCCGAAGTAGGTGTCCCAGGTATCCAGGTGGGCGTCGAAGTGAACGAGCGCGATCGGGCCGTGCCGCCGGTGGGCCGCGCGAAGCAACGGCAGCGCGATGGTGTGGTCGCCGCCGAGGGTGACGAGGGTGGCGGCCCGGGCATAGATAGCCTCGGCCGTTGACTCGATCTGCCCTATCGCGCTGCCGAGGTCGAACGGGTTGACCGCGGCATCACCGGCGTCGGCGACCTGCATCACCGTCCAGGGATTGACGTCGACGGCCGGGTTGTAGGGCCGCAGCAGCTTCGAACCGGCCCGGATCGCCGCGGGACCGAAACGGGCACCGGGCCGGTAGGACACGCCGCTGTCGAAAGGGACTCCGAGTACGGCGACGTCGGCCCGACCGACATCCTGCAGCCGGGGCAACCGGGCGAAGGTGTCTGGACCCGCGAATCGTGGCACCGTCATCGCGTTGGGTGGTCCCACCGGGGTCTGCCTCGCGTCGGGGGTGTCAGTCATGCGCTCAGGTTTCCGTTCTTCGTGGATCGATCGACAGGTGCTCGTGGACAGCCCGCCAGCGCCCGGCGACATCTCTCCGAAACACGATCGATTCCCTTTCCGATGCTGGCTTTTCTGCTCCGGCCAGCGTAGTCCGCACCCGGTGGGTGAAGATCGCGGTGTCGACGGTGAGGAGCTGCACCCGAGGCTGCAGGGAG
>JBBQFE010000663.1:0-1738 GCA_038321605.1 Mycobacteriales bacterium
GGTGTTGCCGGCCTCCAGTTGCAGATAGGCCAGGTCCGTCCACTCCGACGCCATCGACCGCGGCAGCTCTTCGCGGGCGACCTCTTGCATGAGGGCGACGGCCTCGCCGGAACTCGTCCCCGGCGCGGCGTCGCCGGTGATGGTGGCGGCAGAGTACATGTTGTAGCGCATCACCATGATGGGGCCGCTCACGTCGCGCACGTCGAGCAGCGTTCCCAGGCGGACCATCTGCCCCAGGTTGTTGCGCACCTGAAGCTGGCGAATGTTCGCCACCTGGCTGCGAAAGCGCGAGTCGGCCTGGATATTTACCTGCCAGGTGCGCCCGAAGTCGTTGAAGTTGTTGACGTAGTAGGAGCCGAGGTAGACCTGGAGCGTGCTGAAGACGTCGTTGACCTGCACTCCTAGGGCGGCGCACTTGGTCCGGTCGATGTCCAGGTACAACCAGGGGGTGTTCGCCCGCGAGCTGCTGAACAGGCCCTGAAGCCCCTGCGTGCGGTTGCCCCGGGCGACGATCTGGTCGCTGACGCGCTGCAATTCGGCCAGGCCGAGGTTGCCGCGGTCCTCGACGATCAGCTTGAATCCGCCGGTCGTGCCCAGGCCGTCGATCGGCGGCGCGCCGAACGCCGACACGACTGCCGCCCGCGCCTCGGTGCGGCAGCGCTCCTGGATCGACGCGGCAATGGCGTCGGCGGTCAACCCCGGACCGCGCCGGTTCGCGAACTCGTCCAGCAGTACATACATCGAGCCCAGGTACGGCGCGTTGGCGTTCAGGATCAGGGACTGGCCGGCGACGCCGACGGTGTGCTTCACGCCGGGCGTGTCGCGGGCCACCTTCTCGATCCGGGCCATGACCCGCTGGGTCCGCTCCACCGACGCCGAATCCGGCATCTGCACGTTGAGGAGGACGTAGCCCTTGTCCTGCTGCGGGATGAAGCCACTGGGCGCCCGGGTGAACTGCCACCACGTCATCACCAGCAGGCCGCCGTAGACGAGCAGCACAACCATGCTCAGGCGAAGTACCCTGCCGACCACCCGTCCGTAGAGGCCCGTCACCCGGTCGAAGACCCGGTTGAAGCCGCGGAAGAACCAACCGAGGACCGCGTTCACGGGCCGAATGGCGAACCAGCCGATCAAGCATCCCACCAGCGCTCCGGGCGCGAAACAGGCGGCGTCCTGTGCCCAGGGCACCCAGGCCGGGGCGTCGTCCGCCAGCTCGCCCACCGCGAGACCCAGCGGCCCGGCCAGGTACTCCTTCGCCAGCCAGACCGACAACATGCCGCCGAGCACGCCGAAGATCCACCAGGGCAGCGCCTCGCGTTTGTGCCCATCATGCCCTTCCTCGCTCTGGAAAATTAGCACGGCCCGCGATGGCGTCATGGTGATGGCATTGATCGCCGAGATGATCGTCGATACCGCGATCGTCACCGCGAACTGGCGGAAGAACTGGCCGCTGATGCCGCCGAGAAAGCAGCACGGGATGAACACCGACGACAGCACCAGGGTGATCGCCAGCACCGGGCCGGTGATCTCCTCCATTGCCCGGATCGTCGCCGTCCGGGCGTCGAGGCCGGTGGCGATCAGGCGCTCGATGTTTTCCAGCACGACGATGGCGTCATCGACGACGATGCCGATGGCGAGCACCAGGCCGAACAGCGTCAGGTTATTGAGAGTGAAGCCCATCGCCGCCATGACCGCGAAGGTGCCGATCAGCGATACCGGCACGTCGATCATTGGCAGG
>JBBQFE010000664.1:0-1732 GCA_038321605.1 Mycobacteriales bacterium
CCGAGGACATCCAGGCCGAGATCGCGCGCTTCGAGGCAGCGGTTCAGCAGTCCCGCAAGCAACTCCTGAAGCTGCGTGGACGTCTGGCGGTTCTGCCGGAGGAGAGCCAAGGCGAGATCGCCCCGCTGCTCGACGCATACCTTCAGATGCTGGGGCCGTCCCGCCTCGTGCGCGGCGTCAAGGTTCGGGTGCAGGACCGGCTCGTTTCCGCGGAAACAGCCGTCATGGAGGAAGCGAACGCCATCGCCGCGCTGCTGGCCTCGATGGAAGTGGCGGACGCTTCGGTCGATGGCGCCGGGCCGCAGCGGCAGGCCGAAGAGGTCCGCGAGATTGCGCGCCGCCTGGTGCGAAATCTTACACGGGCGCCGTTCCGCAGCTTCTCGGACTGTGCCCCGGGGTCGATCCTGGTTGCGGAGTCCCTGCGCCCCAGCGACGCCGCACTGATCGACCCGGCGCGGATCGCAGGCGTTGCGACCGAAGAAGGCGGCACCGACGGGCATACCGCAATTCTGTTGCGGGCACTGGGGGTGCCGTCGGTACTCGGCGCGCCGGGTCTGATGGCGGGACTGCAACCGGGCGACACGATGATCGTCGACGGCGCAGACGGCACCATCACCGTCAACCCAACGCTGACCAGCCTGAAAGGCGCTCGCAAGGCCGTGGAAGCCTTCGCGCGGGAGCGCCAACGGCTCGGCAAGCTGCGTCGCCTGAAGGCGGTGACCCTCGATGGCGAAGCTGTAGACCTTCAGGCAAATCTCGAGCTCCCGATCGAACTCCCGATGATCGCGCAGTCCGGCGCTGCCGGTATCGGGCTGCTGCGCAGCGAGTTCCTGTTCATGAACCGCGATACGGTCCCGGGCGAGGACGAGCAGGCGGCCACTTACCGCAAGGTGGTCGAGACCATGCAAGGCGACCCGGTCACGATCCGCGTCCTGGATTGGGGCGGTGAGAAGGAGATCGAGGCGCTGACGGCCGCGGGCCTGGTGCCGGACCTGGTGGATGCGAACCCGGCCCTGGGCCTGCGAGGCATCCGCCTGCTGCTGCGTCAGCCCGAACTGCTGGAAGTGCAAATGACGGCGATCCTGCGCGCAGGAGTGGCTGGCCCGGTGCGGGTCATGCTGCCGATGGTGACGAACGTTGCCGAAGTACGGGCGGCACGGGCGATCTATGAGCGGGTGGCGCAGCGTCTGCGCGATGCCGGCGTGAACCTGCCGAAGAAACTGCCGCCGTTGGGGATCATGGTCGAAACTCCGGGTGCGGCGCTGTCAGCCGACGCACTGGCAACAGAAGCCGAGTTCTTCGCCATCGGGACCAACGATCTCTGCATGTATGCGCTCGCAGTCGACCGCGGTGAGAGCGACGTGGCGGACCTCTACGACCCGCTGCATCCGGCAATGCTGAGGCTGATCCAGTTCACGGTCGAAGCCGCAGCCCGCCACCGCATCCCCGTCAGCGTCTGCGGTGAAATGGCCGCTAACCCGGCCATGACGCCGCTGCTCCTCGGCCTTGGCCTCCGCAGCTTCAGTACCAATGCCTCCGCCGTACCGCGTGTGAAGCAAGCGGTCCGCGGCACCACCATCGACGACTGCCAGCGGCTGACGTGGCAGGTGATGAAACAGACCGATGCAGGACGCACGCGGGAGCTGGTGGCCAGCTTCGGCCGGTAGCACCGTCCCCAACCGGAGAGCCGGCGCTACCCCCCTGGCGCCCCTGCGTCCCGCACGCTCAGCTC
>JBBQFE010000665.1:0-1726 GCA_038321605.1 Mycobacteriales bacterium
GGACGATGTCCGATTCGTGACGCAGGTCGGGGCTGTCGTGGCAGTCGCCCTCGACAACGCACGGCTGATGCGGCAGCTACGGGAGCAGCTCAGCGAGCAGAAGCGGGCGACTACCGCGGCGCATCGCGCAGCCGTACACGATCCCCTGACGGGCCTGGCGAATCGTCGCGTCCTCGTCGACCGGCTGAACGAGGCGGGATCTCCATCGGCAGGCTCGACCGCCCTGCTGCTCATCGATCTGGACGGTTTCAAGGACGTCAACGACCACCATGGCCACAGCTTCGGCGATGCCGTCCTGATCGAGGTCGCCGAGCGCCTGACGGCAGCCGTGACCTCCTATCCCGAACGGGAGCCGGCGACGCTGGTGCGGCTCGGCGGCGACGAATTCGCGGTGTTACTCCCGAATGTCACGGATGCCGAGCAGCCCGGCGAGATGGCCCGGGCGCTGCTCGCGTCGCTCCGTCAGCCGCTGCAGCGCGTCGGTCTGCCAACGCCGATCAGCGCCAGTATCGGTGTCGCGCTCGGCCCCGCCGAGGAGGCTGGACTCCTGCTCCGACACGCGGACATCGCCATGTACCGCGCCAAGCGCGAGCGCGTGGGATGGACGACGTTCGACACCGGCGTGGACGGCCCGGCCCAGATGCGGCTCCGCGACATCACCCAGCTACGGGCGGCTATCGCCGATGGCCAGCTGAGCGCCTACTACCAGCCGGTCGTTCGCTCGGCGGGCGCAGCCGTCGTCCGCGGGGGCACAATCCAGCGCCTCGAGGCGCTGGTGCGGTGGCAGCAACCCGGAGGGTCTCTCCTGCTGCCGGAGACCTTTCTCGGCCTGGCCAAGCAGGCGGAGCTGATGAACGAGCTGACCGACGTCGTGCTCGAAAGAGCACTGTCCGATGTCGCGTCGTGGCGCGCGATCGATCTGAATGTTCAGGTGTCGGTCAACGTCACCGCCGATGTGATGTGCCGTCCCGGACTCCTCGGGCAGCTCCACGAACACCTTGCGGCGCATAGCCTTTCGCCCTCGAGCCTGTGCCTGGAGCTCACCGAGTCAGAGCTGCTCGCCGGTGGCACCGAACTGCTCGACACGCTGCGGCAGAGCGGAATCTCCGTAGCGATCGATGATTTCGGGACGGGCTACTCCTCGCTCGCTTACGTCGCCGACCTCCCGCTCGACCGCATCAAGATCGACCAGTCGTTCGTGCGGCGTATCCACGATCCGCGGATCGCCCGGCTGGTACGCGGCCTCGTCGAAACCGTGCACGACCTCGGCTACGAGGTCATCGCTGAGGGCGTCGAGGACGACGACACGGCGCTTGCCCTGCTCGAGCTCGGAGTGATCTGGCAGCAGGGGTTCCTGTACAGCCGACCGTTGAATACCGCGGATACGCGGCGCTGGCTACAGACCCACGTAGACCTGACCTGACGGCTAGCCCGGTAGCGGCACCTCGGCGTGCTGCCTGGCCGCGCCGACCCGGCCTGCGATCGGCCGCCAGATGGTGGGAAGGGCCAGCATCAGCAGCAGCCCGAGCACAGCGGCCGCTACGAACGGGATCCACGCCTGGATCGCGAAGAGCGCGCCGCTGACACCAGCGGCGAGGGCGGTGGTGGCGGTCTCAGCCGTCGCGAAGAGGCCTTGCGCCCTGCCGAGCCGGTTCGTCGGCGTACCCTGACTCAGCAGGGACTGGACCGACGGGATGGCCATGGCCGTCGCCGCCGCCTCGATACC
>JBBQFE010000666.1:0-1717 GCA_038321605.1 Mycobacteriales bacterium
TCCTTGGCCAGCGCGGCGATGGCTGTGGAGTCGATGCCACCGGACAGGAACGAACCCACCGTGAAGTCCGAGCGCATGTGCTTGGCGACCGAATCCCGCAGTGCCTCGGCGATCTGATGGTAGAGCCGGTCGGCATCGCTCACCGGAGCGATCGGGAAGTCCGGGGTGAAGTAACGGCGCGTCTGTGGCTGGCCGCCGGGCCGAAGGGTGAACAGGGTGCCTGAATCTATGCGGGTGATCGCGGTGTGCATGGAGGCCGGTTCCGGCACGTACTGCAGGGTCAGGTAGTGCTGCAGCGCCACGGTGTTCACACCGTCATTCGGCTGGCCCGCACCGATCCGCGGGCCCGCGACCGACAGCAGCGTCTTCTTCTCCGAGGAGAAGAACGACCCGCGCTCGTCACTGTAGGTGTAGAGGGGCTTGATCCCGAAAGGGTCCCGGGCGCCGAACAGCACCTTCTCCTGGGCATCCCAGATCAGGAACGAGAACATCCCGCGCAGCTCGCTGACGATCTGCTCGCCGAGGTAGTGGTAGCCGGCGACGATGGCTTCGCCGTCGCCCTCGGTGGCGAACTCGGCGCCGAACTCGGCGCGCAGCCGTTCGCGCAGCTCTAGGTAGTTGTAGATCTCACCGTTGAAGATCAGGTGATAGCGACCGTCGAGGTAGGGCAGCGGCTGGTGGCTGTGCTCCCAGTCGATCAACGACAGCCTGCGAAACCCGATCACGACGTCGTCGTCGGACCAGGTTCCGCTGTCGTCTGGGCCACGGTGGCGCATCTGGACCAGGGACGCCTCGATCTCGGCGAGGGTGTCCGGGGCGTCGGACCGCGCGGCCAGGTAACCGATCAATCCACACATACTCAGACGCCCTTCGGGCCGCCGGTGGCCGTCCGTGACTCGCTGAACTTCGGTGCCCCCGCATCCTTGGCCGAGATCTGTGCCGGATCGTGGGCATCGATGGCGATCGGCCAGTCGATGCCCAATCCGTCGTCCAAGGGCGTGAACGCGATACCGGCCATCCCCGGCGTCCACTCCTGGGTGAAGCAGTAGACGTACTGGGTGCCCTCGGGGCTGAGTGACTGGAAGGCATTGCAGACACCTGCGGGAACCAGCACCTGGATGCCCGGCCGCAGACCGACCTGTACGACGTTGCCGAAGGTGGGGGAGCTCTCGCGAGCGTCCAGGTAGACGCCGTGCGCCTCGCCGGACACGCAGGACACCAGTTTGATCATCGATTCGCCGTGCAGACCGCGGACCGCGCCGTGGCCGGACTCGGTGACGTTGATCTGCTGCCAGGCCTGCAGGCCCGCGAAGGGGCCGCCGGCGTGGGCCGAGGCGCGGAAGAATTCCCGGACGGTGCCGCGGTCGTCGGTGACCTGTTTCAACGTCACCACCACCAGACCGTCGATGTCGGTTTCGGCCACCTGCATATCCGTCATCGAAAAAGTCACCCGCCGATTTTCTCACGGCGCCCCAGGGCGCCGACCACTGCCGCGCCGTGCCCTGACGTCCTCGGGTCGATCGCGGCCGTCGGTCAGGTGGAAAGAAGCCGTCCGGCTCAGGTGCGGCGCTCGAGCCGGTAGGCGGTGCCGCCGCCCGGGTGCTCGGCCACGTCGAGCAGCTGCTGGCCCCGCATCCTCGACCAGGCGGCGATATCGGTGGCAGCGGCAGGATCATCGGCCAGCACCACCAATTGTTCGCCGAGCGCGAGCTCAGGC
>JBBQFE010000667.1:0-1707 GCA_038321605.1 Mycobacteriales bacterium
AGGCTGGAGGTGTAGCTCACCGGGCCGCCGTGCGAGATGCTGTTGGACACCCCGTCCAGCACCGACATCATGCCCAGCGTCACGAGGAACGACGGCACCTTGAAGACGGTGGCGATGACCCCGTTGATCAGGCCCACCAGCCCACCGGCGAGCAGCACCGCCACCACCGCGACGCAACCACCGAGGGGATCGACCCACTTGGCGATCAGGATCCCGGCCAGGGTGGCGTTGGCTGCCACCGAGAGATCGATGCCGCCGATCAGGATGACGAAGGTTCCGGCCAGAGCCAGCACGGTGAGAAAGGCCATCTGCCGCAGGATGTTCTGAGCCGAGCCGGTCGAGACGAAGGCGGAGTTCTGAGAGCCGAAGTACGCGATGAGGACGACCAGCGCGACGATGGGAACCAGCACCGTCCGGTATCGCGCGAGGTAGTCACGGGCAGCGGTCGAGCCCGCTCTGGCGCGCGAAGGCTCGTCAGGGCCTGCGGCGGGCGGGTTCGGGTCGATCGAGTTCTGGCTCACTGACTTCCTCACATCATGTGCTTGACGACGTCGAGCTCGGACGGTTTCGCGTTCACCGGGGAAGGGACTTCGGCCACGATGCGGCCATCCTTGAGTACCAGGATCCGATCGGACAGGCCGATCACCTCTTCCAGGGACTCCCCACACAACAACACGGCAACCCCCTGGTTGGCCAGACCCCGGATCATCCGGTAGATCTCCTCGCGGGTGCCCACGTCGATACCGCGGGTCGGGTCGTCCAGCACCAGCACCCGGCAGTCCCGGCCCAACCACCGGGCGAATACGGCCTTCTGCTGATTACCACCGGACAGTTCGCCGATCGGTGTCGACAGTGCACCGACCTTGATCTGCATCGACCTGGCCAGACCATCGGCCTTGGTGCGTTCGGCGGCCAGGCGCAGCAGCCGGGTCCAGCGCGACGTGAGCTGATCGAGGTAGCCGATGGAGATGTTGGAGCGGACGGACATCGTCGTGAACAGCGAATCGTTGGCTCGCTCGGGTGGCACATAGAAGACCCCGCGTTTGACGGCCTGCGGCACAGACCACCGCGGCTGGGTCACGGTGGCCAGCTCGATGCTGCCATGCGACAGCCGCTGGGCACCGGCGACGGCTGCGGCGACCTCGGACTTACCTGAGCCGACCACTCCGGCGATTCCCAGGATCTCTCCCGGGTGCAGCACCAGGTCGACGTCCTCGAACGCCCCCGTGACGCCGGCGTCGATCAGGCGTACGACCGGTTCGGCGGAGGTGGCGCCGTGCTGCTCGTCCTCGCGGTAGTAGTCGTTGCTGCGCTCACGGCCGACCATCAGCTCGTGCAGCTGGGCATCGGTGACGTCGACGTTGTCCAGGGTGTCCACCGATCGCCCATCGCGCAGCACCAGCAACCTGGTGCTCAGCCGCATCACGTCGGCGAGGATGTGGGAGACGTAGATGAAGGCGACCCGCGACCGCCACCGTCCGATCAGCGAGAACAGGATCTCGACCTCGTGCTCGCTCAGCGCGCTGGTCGGCTCGTCCAGCAGGATCAGCGGAGCCCGCTCGCTGAACTGTGCCGAGGCGAAGGCCTTGGCGATCTCGACGAGCTGCCTTTGCGGGTAGGTCAGATCGGCGACGAAGGCATCCGGCCGGATGTCGGAGATGTGCATCTCGGCGAGCAGTTCCGCGGCGGCGGACCGCAACCGGCGGA
>JBBQFE010000668.1:0-1705 GCA_038321605.1 Mycobacteriales bacterium
GCCGGCCACCTGCGCCACGCCGTCGGAGCGGGCTGTGACGTCATCGCTGGGACGACTCCGGGCGCCCCTGGCGCCGAACCCGCTGCTGCAGGTGGTGCTGACCCAGTGCCTCGATGCTCACGGCGACGTCGCGGCCTCTCAACTTGATGTGCAGGCCGCCTCGAGCTCCGGCCCTTCCGTTGTGCACACCCTGATCGACCAGCGACAGGCTGTGCACGTCACCGGAGCAACGGCTGCGGGCACCACCGTCACCGCCGCCGGCTACAGCGCCGCACGGGGCGGCAGCTACAGCTACCGCTTCGTGGTGTCGTCCGACGGCGCAACCTTCAGCGCAGCCGAACCGGTGCTGGTCGCCGCCACCTGCCGCTCGGCTGACCTGGTCCTGAGCGCCAAGCCGGGGCAGGCCGGGGCACGCACGGCGCTGCTTCAGCTGCGCAACACCTCAACCATGTCCTGCGCGCTGCAGGGCTACCCGACCGTCACCGCGCGGGCAGCGGGCAACGACTCGCCGTCGGCCTTCCGGTTCGCGTCGGGACCGATCGGTGCGGGCGGCAACCCGGTGGTGGTGCTGTCCTCAGGCGCGGTGGCAACCTCGCTGGTCGACGGCGCCGCGGCCGGTGCCGCCGGATCCTGCGTGTCGGCCGATCAGTTGTCGGTCGCCGTGCCGCAGCTGGGCGTGACCGGCGTGGTCGCTGTGAACCTCAGGGGCTGCGCCGTCCAGGTGCACCCGTTCATCGCTGGTCAGACCGGCTCCGGCTGAGCCGGTCTGACCGGCTCCCATCCGCAGGCGTCGTCCGCGCCGAATGACCGGCCGTGGCGTTCAATGGACCGGTGAGATCGAAGCTGGTGGCGGCTGCGGCCGTGGGGGTGCTCGTCGTGGGGGCGGCGATCGTCAATTCCCGCCGCGCCGCCCACGACGCCCACCGGCTGGCGGTGCTACCCGCCCCGACCGCCAGCGCGCCGCGGCCGGAACCCGCCAACATCTTCGGCCTGCAGTGCAACGACTTTCCCGGCAAGGGCACCAGCGAGGACGCGCGGGTCAAGTTCGCCACCGCGATCCACCCCGATCTGGATGTCGTCGCGATTCGCTGTGCCGATGCCTCCGGTGAACGGCACCCGAGCCTGGTACATGTGATCGACAACTCCGACGACCACCGGATCATCGCCACCCTCGTCCGCCCCCAGCAGTACCTGCACGTGCTTGCCCTCGCGGTCGACGGGCTGAGCATCACGGTGACCGCCTCGGAGGCAGCGACGGTCGCGTCCGGCGACCAGATGGCCGCCTCGGATCTCGGCAGCGTCTTCACCCGGCGGTTCACGACGGTCTACGGCGAGAACTTCACCCAGTCCGAGCCGCAGCGGGTGGCGTTCGCCTGCAGTCCTGCGGACCTGCGACTGTCGCTGGCCGCCGCCACGCCCAGTCCGGCCGGCCCGGGAGCGACGGTCGCAACCCCGGGCACCCTGCGGTTCACCAACACCTCAACCCGGACCTGCGCCATCGAGGGATACCCGACGGTGACCGGCTCGGTCGGCACCGCGCACCTCGGCGCTCCGGTGACCGCGCACCGCGAACTCATCGGCCCGTCCGGCCGCGGTGTCCGCGACGCCACCGCGCCGCCGGTGATCCTGCTGGCGCCGGGTTCCACAGTCAGTGCGGCAGTGGACTCGGCCGATCAGACACCGGCCGGTGGCACCGCCCTGTGCA
>JBBQFE010000669.1:0-1701 GCA_038321605.1 Mycobacteriales bacterium
GTTGGGGTCGTTGATCCCAGGCGACAGCGCGCGGACCGCAACCTCCACCAGTTGCCCGACGCTGAAATTGGGATTGGCGGACGAAGTCTGCACCGGGCCGAGCGCGGCAGCGTTGCGGACGGCCTCCTGCGCGCCGTCGGCGGCCGGAACCATGACGGCGATCGTGGCACCGGGATAGACGTAGCTGCCGACCCCCGTCAGCAGCCGCAGCGCGGTCCCGCGTTCGGCCGCCCAGTCGGCCAGGCCGTCGGCATCGAGTTCCAGCACATAGCCGGACTGATCGGACAGGACCGGCACGCCCCCTCGCCAGTATTCGTCGGGCGGCACCGGGTCATGCGGTCCGGTGGACGTGAGCGTGTCCATCGTCGCATGCATCTCGTTGCTGACCAGGTCGATGACCGTGTTGACGTTGATACGCCCCGCCATATGGCCCACGAAGAACACCAGCGTGCCCACGCACAGGAACGCCAGGAGGATCGCAACGCTGAGCGAGACATGCGGCGTGAACTCCCCCTCGTCCAACGTGCGGACGCTCCGAAGAACCATCAGCGCGTAGGAGAACGTGCCGAGGAAGGCACCAAGCGTGACCTGGTTGCCTCGGTCCCGCGTGAAGTTGCGCAGCAGCCGCGGCCCCATCTGCCCGGCCGCGAGCGACAGCGCGGCAATCGTGATGGAAAACACAGTGCCTGCGACGCCGATCGTCGATGCAGCGACGGCGCCCAGCAGGGTGCGTGCGCCCGTCCCGCCGCCGTTATACAGCCACGGGCTGTCGATCATCCGATCCGGCACGAGACCGCTTTTGTCCAGGCTGACCAGGCCCAGCGCCAGCAGCACGCCGGTCACGACGAGCACGGCGGGCAACAGCCAGAAGGTGTCGCCCAGATCGCCGAGGAACCTCCTGAAACGTGCTCGCACGGCAACTCCGGTGAAAGCATTTCAGCATGGCAGGAGCCGCCGCTTCCTGTAAGGGTGTTCGCCACTGCACTGATCGGCCCTGCCCCATGAGCGTCCCGCGTCCCGGGTTTGGCACCACCGCCCTGCCAACCGCGCCAGTCGCCGCGTCCGGGATGGCGAAATCCAGGTCGGCCGGCCGAGCCAGTCAAGAGTCCACCCCATGATCAGGCTCGGCCTGCTTTGTCTCGTCCCGTTGGCGCCGGTGCTCCACTACCTGCTCGGGCTGCCGCCGCTCTGGGTGTTCGTGGCCGGCATCCTCGGCGTCGGCGTGCTCGCCTATTGGATCAGGGTAGCGACCGAGAACATCGCGCAACACACCGGCCCGGCCATCGGCGGCTTGTTGACGATCAGCCTGGGCAGCCTGGCCGAGCTGATCCTGGCGCTGTTCGTGCTGGCGCAGGGCGAAACCGAGGTGGTGCATGCGCAGATCACCGGGTCGATCCTCGCCACCAGCCTGCTGGGCCTGGGACTGGCCATCGTCGTGGGCAGCCTCGGGCGCGAACGGCAAACCTTCAACCGCGAACACGCCGGGCTGCTGTCCAGCCTGCTCATTCTGGCGGTGATCGCGCTGCTGCTGCCGGCGGTCTTCGACCTGGTCGCGCGCCGCGGCGCGGATGCAGGGCTTGTCGCGGTAAGCGACCAGAAGCTCAGCTTGGCCGTATCCGCCATACTCCTGCTGCTCTACCTCGGAAACCTCGCCTACACGCTGGTCACGCACCGCGACGTGTTCGCCACCGGCGAAGAGCA
>JBBQFE010000670.1:0-1690 GCA_038321605.1 Mycobacteriales bacterium
CCATCGCCTGGAAGCCGTAACAGATCCCGAACACGGGAACCCCAGCGGTGAACAGCTCGGGGTCGACCTGCGGGGCGCCGTCGGCGTACACACTCGATGGCCCACCCGAAAGGATCACCGCGGCCGGGTTCTTGGCGAGCAGCTCAGCCAGGGGCATCGTGGCGGGCACGACCTCGGAGTACACCGACGCCTCGCGCACCCTGCGGGCGATGAGCTGAGCGTATTGAGCTCCGAAGTCGACCACGAGTACCGGGCGTTGCGCCGAGCTGCCGGTGGCTGTGCGTCCGGCGGTCGGTGGGACGGCGGCGTCAGGCACGACGGCTGGCGGCATGGCGCCATCCTTCCAGCCCGCAGCAAACGGTTGGCGACGTGTCGTAGCGAACGCGTACCGTCAAGAACACTATGCGCCAGTTGCCTGATCCCACCCCCGGCAACCCGGCGACCAGCTCTCCGGTGGCTTTGCTGATGTGGATCGCCCGCAACCAGGCCAGCACGTTGGCCGGTGGAATGACCTTTGGCATCACGTGGATGCTCTGCCAGGCCCTTTTTCCAGCGGTCCTCGGCCGCGCCCTGGACTCCCTCGGCGATCCAGCGGCGACCGGTCGCTGGGCGCTTTTGGTACTCGGCATCGGCATCGTCCAGGCGATCGCAGGTGTGATGCGCCACAGGTTCGCTGTGACCAACTGGCTACGGGCCGCCTACCGAACCCAGCAGTCGTTGGTCCGGCACGCGGTCCAACTCGGGGGCAGCCTTCCGGCACGGATCAGCACCGGAGAAGTAGTGGCAATCGGGTCCACCGACGTCGAGCAGATGTCGAGCCTGTACGACGTGGTCCCGCGGTTCGTCGGCGCTGTTGTGGCACTCGTGGTCGTCGCGGTCATTCTGCTGAATACCAGCGTGCCGTTGGGCCTGGTTGTACTGCTCGGCGTTCCCGCCTTGGTCCTGCTGCTCGGAGTGTTCCTGCGGCCGCTTCACCACGCTCAGCGTGAACAGCGAGAGGTCTCGGCCGCAGCCTCCACCGTGGCTGCTGACGTGGTTCACGGGTTGCGGATCTTGCGCGGGATCGGCGGCGAGGACCAGTTCGCGGCGCGCTACAACAGCCGCTCCGCTCGGTTACGTGACGCAGGCATCCGCGTCGCCCGGGTCGAGACCTGGCTTGACGGGATGCAGATTTTGCTACCCGGGCTGTTCACGGTGGTCGTCACCGGGCTTGGCGCGCGCCTGACCCTCGACGGCACGATCACCCCCGGCCAACTGGTCGCGTTCTACGGTTACGCGGCGTTCCTGGTCACCCCGATCCGCACCTTTGCCGAGGCTGCCGACCGGAGCACGAAGGCGCTGGTCAGCGCAGGTCGGGTGCTCACCGTGCTCCGGCTGCAGCCGACGATTCCTGACGTGCCAGCGCTGCCGCCGGGTGGCCAGCTCCCTGCGTCAGGCGCCCGCCTGCACGACCCCACCTCCGGGGTGCTCTTGGAGCCTGGGCGCCTCGTCTGCCTGGTGACCGGCACCACCGAGGACGGTGCGTTAGTCGCGGACCGGCTCGGGCGGCACACCGACGTGCCCGCCGATCAACCTGCCGTGACCTTGGGCGATCACGATGTGCGGGACCTACCGCTCAGCTGGCTGCGGTCACAGATCCAAGTGATGGGGATCGGGCCGCACCTGTTCGGTGGGCAGCTGCTCATGGAGC
>JBBQFE010000671.1:0-1687 GCA_038321605.1 Mycobacteriales bacterium
AGTCGTCGGGGAAGTCGCCGTGGGCCTCGTCGGATGTTCGTCCCGGGAGGCGCTCGACGGGCCGCCGGCGCTGCGGGACGGTTCAGCGGTGTCCCGCTCGCCTCCCTGGCCCGCGGAGTCAGTGGGTTCCGGGTCAACCGATCCGGTCGGCGCGGGGAAGTCGTCGCCGATCGAGGCGCCCGCCGCCGGATCGGTCGCCGACGGAGGCGGCTGGTTGGTCGGCGAGGACTCGTCGCTCGGCGCGGCCCTGGAGGAGCGCACCGGCACCTGATGCGGTGCCGGAGAGCTCGGGAGTGCGGGGGACCTCGTGCCACCCGGCACTCCGGGCCGGGACTGCTGGATACGGAAGGGGGTCAGGTCATCGATGACGCCGCCGAGCAGCCGCTGCGCTGGCTGCGGCAACCGGTCGTTGGCCGCCGCCACAGATGAGGTGGTCAGCACCAGCGCGCCTGCGGCGAGCCCCGCGACCACTGTGCGGCGGCGGGGCACGCGCAGCTGTGCCACCCGAAGCGGCCCCACCTGATGCTGTGTCATCTGATGCTGTGTCATCTGATGCTGTGTCACCCGGCCGTGGCCAGGTCCGTCCAGCAACGACTGCAGTTCCGGGCTCGCCGACGGCGTCGTCAGCCACCGCAGCTGCACGAGCTCGGTCAGCGCTGCCAGTAGCGCGGGATCGGACAGGAGTTCCGGGTCATCGGCACACAACTCCCGCACGAGCCGGCCCATCGGGTCGGGACCGTCGGGGACCCCATCGCGTGCCGCCATTGTCGCCATGATGTCGCTGTAATCGTCCGGTGTGATCATTCGGTTACGGCTCCGCTGAGCAGTGCATGCCGCAGGCTGAGCAGGGCTCGCCGCTGCAGTTGCTTCACCGCACCAGGGGACCTCTGCATCACCTGACCGGTCTGACTCACGGACAGGTCCGACAGCACTCTCAGGATCAGCACCTCAGCCTGGTCCCGGGGGAGGGCGCGGAGCAGGTCGAGGATCCGTGACCGGCCGAACCGCGCGACGGCGATGTCCTCGGCAGACACGCCGGTACGTTGATCCAGAGCTGGTTCGTAGGGCACCGTGTCGGGTTCGCGGGCAGCGCGCCGAGCGTCGTCCACCACTCGCGCGTGCGCGATCGTGAAGGTCAGGGTCCGCAGACCGGCCACGCCGCCGGTGACCGAGGGCAGCCGTCGGAACAGCGACAGGAACACCTCGCTGGTCAGCGCCTCCGGATCGGCGGCGCCCTTCGCGGTGAGGTAGCCCAGAACCGCTGGCGCAAGCTGGCCGTAGACCAGGCTGAGTGCACTCGGATCGCCGCGCTGGGCAGCCCGTAGGTCAGGCTCAGTGATCCGGACTGACACGTCCAAGGTCCCTTGTTAGCCGGACGCGCGACCCGGCAGGGCGACGGCAGGCAGGGCCGAAGCCGGTCACGCGATCAGCCCGCCCCACGTCCCAGGCCGTTGAACCGTGTCTAGCGGCAGGGGGGTGGAGACGGCAAGACGGATGACGATTCCGTAATTTATGGCGGCATTGAAGGCCGCATCCGACCCAAAACCACCCAGAATTACGGGGCGATCCGCCAGTGGGTGAAGAAATCCCGGCCAAGGCGTAACCCGCAGCGAGCAACTGCCGATAACTCGGATGAACGGGGATGCACACGTAGTCGCACAGACGCCGGTGGCGTGGCCTCATGCCA
>JBBQFE010000672.1:0-1686 GCA_038321605.1 Mycobacteriales bacterium
AGCTGCAGAACGACCGTGCCGATGCCGGGTTTGCCGCACGGAGCGGGGCACAGATCGCCGGGGCCGTGCGCCAGGGCGCGACAGCCATGCAGCAAAGCGGTCAGGTGACCAACGAGGCGATCCGTCGTGGCGTTGCAGCCACTGCCGAGATGACCCGCCAGGGCACCCAGGCCGGCGTAGAGGCGACGCGGCGCGCGGGTGAGACGGCGAACGAGACCGTGCGCCGGAGCACGCAGGCGATGGCCGAGGGCCAGCGCCAGATAGCCCAAGAGGCGGCCCAGACGTTCCAGGAGGTGAGCCGCAAAATGGCGGAGGTGACCCAGGGTACGTCCGAGGAGGTCCGCCGCCTGGCGACGCTGCCCCATGCCGCCGAGGGCGGCCTGCACGATCTGCAGCAGGGCATGGCGGGCCTGATCGAAGGTGTCGTGCAGACCAACCTGCGCGCCACACAGGAGCTGTTCCGTTTGGCAAACCCGACAGCGATCCTCGAGATGCAGCAGCGCTTTGTGCGGGACTACATGGACACGGTGATGCAGGGGACCGCCACCCTGGTCCGCGCCGTCCGCCGCACCGCCGACGAGACCCTGCACCCGCTCGAGGCGCAAGTCGCGCAGCGCCAGCAGGCTCGCCAGAGCTACCGCACCGCGGCCGAGTAAGCAGCACGCGAGCGACATGGCTCGCGTCCTGAAACGGGAATGGCCGGCATCGACCTGCGGTCCTGCTGGCCTTCCATGCAACACAGCGCCACACCGACTGAGGAGACTACTTTTGGCTCATGACACGAACACGACCCGACGCGATGCGACCCTGCGTTCGGAGGCCCCGGTGAGCACCGGCGTTCCCTTCTGGGACATGATGCTCTCGTTCGGCAAGGCGTCGCAGCAGGCTCTGTCCGGCTACGCTCCGGGCGCTGAATACGGCGCGCGGTTGGACCGCGGGGCGGTAAAGCACACGACCAGCAACGTCGAGGTGATCCCGGTCGGTGAGGAGAGGCTGAACGTGGGCACCCGCCTTGTTGCCGGCGAGACGACACGGGTGCGCCGGGTCGTGGTGGAGACTCCCGTCGAGCAGGGCGTGTCTCTGCGCGAGGAGCGCGTCATTGTGGAGCGCCGCAAGCCGACGGCGGCAGGTGCGGCCACGACACAGGGCATCCTGACCGACGCTGCTTTCGAAATGAGCGACAGCTACGAGGTGGCTGACGTGTGGAAGAGTGTGCGAGTGATCGAAGAGGTTGTGCTGCGCCGCGAGGTGACCGAGCGCCACGAGACGGTGCGCGACACCGTGCGTCATGACGAGCTGATCGTCGAGCAGGCCAAGCGTCCCCTCCCGGCTCTCGCGCAGGCCAGCAACTCGAAGCCGGTGCAGCTTGCGGCCGACCTGGAGACGGCTGCCAAGCGCTTCGAGACCAACGCCGGCCAGCAGGAAAAGGCGCTCGCGACACTACACGAGACGCTCGACGTTGAGGCAGGCGCGACGAAGGCTGAGCAGAAGCCAGTGGCATCCCAGCCGCAGGCGCGGCCGGTGGAGCCGGGCGCGACGAAGGTTGAGCAGAAGCCGGCGGCATTCCAGCCGCAGGCACAGCCGCTGAAGGCGACCGCCGAGCAGAACGGTAGCAACGGCCGCAAGGGCTGAGGCAGTCCTGAGCCGGCCGAAGGCGCAACACCTTCGGCCGGCTGCTGGGCAGCG
>JBBQFE010000673.1:0-1682 GCA_038321605.1 Mycobacteriales bacterium
GAGACTTCGGGCTGGCCTGGGGTGGCATCGCCTCGGTGCAGCTGTCCTTGCCGGTGATGTGGACCGAGGCGGCCCGGCGCGGGGTGTCACTCAGCCAGCTCTGCACGTGGATGGGCACTCGCCCGGCCGAGCTCGTCGGACTGCCCGGCCGCGGTGCCATCGAGGCAGGCAACCGGGCCGACCTCGTCGTCTTCGCGCCGGAGGAGACGTTCGTCGTCGATCCAGCAAAACTGTTGCACCGCAACCCGATCAGTGCCTACGCCGGGACGCAGCTGCGCGGCGCCGTCCGGACCACCCTGCTCGGTGGTGTGCCGGTCGACGCCGCGCAGCCCAGCGGTCGTCTGCTCCGTCGCGGTGCAGCCTGAGCGAGTCGGTCAACCGCTCCGCCACCTCAGTGGTGGCTGTGCGGCGGGTCGGGGAGGTCACCCTCGTGCTCGTCGCGGGAGACGCCGCCGTGCTCCATGGCCTCCTGAAGCACGTTGGTCCCCGCCGTTGGCGGTGCGTTGAAGTGGTTGAAGAGCAGGTTGAGGACGAACACCACGATCACGGTGGAGGTGATCGCCGACCCGAAGATGGTCTGGAACCAGTCCGGGAACTGCTGGTAGATGTTCTGATTGAAGGCTGGCACCAGGCCGACCGCGAGCGACGCGGCCACGATGAGCAGGTTGTGGTTGTCCTCGAAGTCGACCTTGTGCAGCGTTCGGATGCCGATCGAGGTGACCATCGCGAACATCACGGTGGCCGCTCCACCGATCACCGGCCCGGGCAGTCCCGCGACGATCTGCCCGACCTTGGGAATGACGCCCATCAGGAACAGCAGGACGCCGCAGACCGTGACCACCCAGCGGCTCTTGACCTTGGTCATCGCGATCAGGCCGACATTCTCGGCGTACGCCGTGTCCGGGAAGGAGTTCATGAACCCGGCCAGCAGGCCGGAGAGGCCGTCAGTCGCCAGGCCCCGGGCCAGGTCGTTGGGCGACAGGTCCTTGTCGACCATCTCGCCGACGGCGAGCATGTCGGCGGTGGACTCGGTATAGGTCACGAGCATCACGATGCACATCGAGGCGATGGCGGCGAACTTGAACGTCGGTGCCCCGAAGTGGAACGGCTCGGCGATCCCGAACCACTTGGCGTGCTTGACCTCGGTGAAGTCGATCAGCCCCATCGGCCACGCCACGAGCGTGCCGACGATGATCGAGATCAGCACCGCGATCTGGCTGATGAAGCCCGTGGTGAACCGCGTGACCAGGACGATCAGCAGGATCACCAGACCGGCCAACGCGATGTGTGACGGCGTGCCGAAGCTCTTGACCGGCGACAGCGTGCCGGTCTTGAAGTCGGTGCTGTACTGGTTGCCCGCGATCAGCGAGATGTCCGCACCGATCAGGGACAGCCCGATGACCGAGATGACCGTGCCGGTGACCAGCGGAGGGAAGAACCGCAGGATCATCGAGAACGGTTTCGCGATCAGCAGGCCGAAGACGCCGGAGCAGATCAACGCCCCGTAGACGGCCTGGATGCCGTACTTGTTGGCGATGATGATCATCGGGTTCAGGACCGTGAAGGTCGCGCCGGCGACCACCGGCAGCCGCACGCCCATGACCCGGCCGATCCCGACCGACTGGATGATCGAGGCGACACCGGAGACCAGCAGGTCGGCGCTGACCAGGATCCCGATGTCC
>JBBQFE010000674.1:0-1682 GCA_038321605.1 Mycobacteriales bacterium
GCGTCGGTAGGCCTGCCGGCCGACGAGTACCGGGTGCACCCCGCGGTGGACTCGGGCTGGACCGGTATCGCGGAGGTCGACGTCTCCACAGCTGCCATCGACGCGCTCTACGAGGGCGACCGGATCGACCTCACCGACCGCGAGGAACTGAGCGCGGTAGCCGAGATGCCCTGCCACACCGGTCTGGTGCTGCACTCGGCGCGCGGCTCGGCACTGGCCCGCATCACTCCGGACAAGGAACTGAAACTGGTACGCGGCGACCGTGAGGCCTTCGGTCTGCACGACCGGTCGGCGGAGCAGCGGATCGCGCTGGACCTGCTGCTGGACCCCGACATCGGCATCGTCTCGCTCGGCGGCAGGGCCGGCACCGGCAAGTCGGCACTGGCGTTGTGCGCCGGGCTCGAGGCCGTGATGGAACGTCGCGCCCACAAGAAGGTCGTGGTGTTCCGTCCGCTGTACGCGGTTGGCTGGCAGGAGCTCGGGTACCTGCCGGGCAGCGAGAACGAGAAGATGGCGCCCTGGGCGCAGGCGGTGTTCGACACCCTCGGTGCACTCGTCAGCAAGGACGTGATGGACGAGGTGATGGACCGCGGCATGGTCGAGGTGCTCCCGCTCACGCACATCCGTGGCCGGTCCCTGCACGATGCGTTCGTCATCGTGGACGAGGCGCAGTCGCTGGAGCGCAACGTGCTGCTGACCGTGCTGTCTCGGATCGGCCAGGGCTCGCGGGTGGTGCTCACCCACGATGTGGCTCAGCGCGATAACCTGCGGGTCGGTCGGCATGACGGGGTGGCCGCGGTGATCGAAGCCCTGCGGGGACACCCGCTGTTCGCGCACGTGACCCTGACCCGGTCCGAGCGGTCACCGATCGCGGCGCTGGTCACCGAGATGCTGGAGGATGTCGGCCTCGGCTAGCACCTGCGGCCGCGTCAGGCTGGCCTGCGAATGGGTCAGGCCAGCCTGCGAATGGGTCAGGCCGGCGTGGTCATGGACAACACGTCCAGAACCTCGTCCAGCTTCGCCTCGGTGATGGCACCGGACTCCACGTGGCCACGCTCGATGACGACCTGTCTGATGGTCTTGCGCTCCGCGAGGGACTGCTTGGCGATCTTGGCTGCCTCGTCGTAGCCGACATAGTGGTTCAGCGGGGTCACGATGGACGGCGAGGATTCGGCGTATTCACGGCACCGTTCCACGTTCGCCTCGATGCCGTCGATGCACTTGTCCGCGAAGACCCGGCTGACGTTGGCGATCAGGCGGATGGATTCCAGCACGTTGCGGGCGATGACCGGAAGCATCACGTTCAGTTCGAAGTTTCCGGCGGCACCACCGAACGCGACCGCCGCGTCATTGCCGATCACCTGTGCCACGACCTGGCAGACGGCCTCGCACAGCACCGGGTTCACCTTGCCCGGCATGATCGACGAGCCGGGCTGCAGGTCGGGCAGGAACAGCTCGGTGAGGCCGGTGCGCGGTCCGGAGCCCATCCAGCGGATGTCGTTGCTGATCTTGTTCAGGCTGACAGCGAGGGTGCGCAGGGCACCGGAGAGTTCCACCAGCGAATCGCGGGCGCCCTGGGCCTCGAAGTGATTGCGGGCCTCGGTCAGGGGCAACCCGGTCTCAGCGGCGATCAGTGCGATGACATCGGCTGCGAAGCCCGCCGGAGCGTTGATTCCGGTGCC
>JBBQFE010000675.1:0-1671 GCA_038321605.1 Mycobacteriales bacterium
TTCGCGTTGTCCACCTGTTTCATCTTCGCGCTGGTCGGCCTCTTCGCGACCAATACCCAGACCGTCAATGCCGCTACCTTTCCGGTGATCTTCCCGCTGACCTTCGCCAGCAGCGCGTTCGTGCCGACGTCGACCATGCCGTCGTGGCTGCGCGCCTTCGCCGACCACCAGCCGGTGACGACCGTGATCAACACGGTGCGGGCGTTGACGATCGCGCACGTGACTCCTGCGCAGCGCGCCGAGCTGTTCGCGGGTCAGTCGACGCCCGCGCTGGTGCTCCAGTCGCTGCTGTGGGCGTTGGCGATCGGTCTGGTGTTCGGCTACCTCGCGGTCCGCCGATACAACTCGACCTCGACCTGAGCCGAACCCGCCGGCCAGCGTGGCGAGCCGGTGGGGGAGCGAGCCGTGTCGATCGGGGTAACCGGTTACCTCGGATCAGGAGAAGAGCGAGAGCTGCTCGCTGGTCGGCGGTTCGACGATCGGCTTGGCGGGCAGCCGTCCGTAGCGGGTCGGCGGGCCCCCGTAACTTCGCCACGGGCCGGCCGCCGGCGCGAGCACCGGCTCGGCGCCCGGGGTATCCACATGGGCCAGCACCCGCAGCGCGGTGGGCAGAGTGGCAGGTAGTTGCTGCTCGGTGAACGCGCGTCGCACGGTCGCCTCGTCCAGCGGCAGCACCCCCGGGCCGCCGTGGGACAGGTTCTCATCGAGGCCGAGGTCGAGATAGGAGTGCAGCTTCATCACCTGGCAGTTCAATTCCCAGGCCAGTCGGGCAGCGGGTTCGGCCAGCCTCGCCGAGGCGCCGGCGCCGATTGCGGCGATCACCTGCGCACCCCCGGCGTCGAGGTCGGCGAACGCCGCGCGTGCCGAACCCAGCGCGGTGAGCAGCTTCGCGGCGGTCTTGGGCCCGATGCCGCGTACGCCGGGCAGGTTGTCGGACGGATCGCCTCGTAGCGCCGCGTAGTCCCGGTACTGCTCCGGCTGGATGCCCAGCATCGTGTGCAGCCGATCGGGGGTCAGCACCGGCGACGCCTCGACACCGCCGTTGATGATCCGCAGCACGCTGGTGTTGTCGTCAATCAGGGCGAACGAATCGCGGTCAGAGGTCATGATCACCGTCCGCGCTCCGGCCCCGGGCGCCGTCAACGCAGCCGAGGCGAGGACGTCGTCAGCCTCCAGGCCGTCCGGCACCACGACGTGCACCCCGAGTTCGCGCAGCACGGTGACGGCCAGTTCGAGTTGCTGCACCAGCGTCTCGAGCTTCTCGGTTCGGGTGGCCTTGTACTGGGGCCAGCGTTCACGGCGCAGGCTGCTGGCCGGATCATCGAAGCCGACAACCACTGCACAGGGACCGATCCGGTCCACCGCGGCGACGAGTTGGGTGAGCAGCCCCCGTACCGCCCAGATCGGCCGTCCGTCCGGCGACCGCATGCCGGTTCCCGCGAGCGCGTGGTAGCTGCGGTGCACCAGCGAGTTGCCGTCGACCGCGAGCAGCACGCGCGGCTGGCTGGGCTCCGACATGCCCTCACTCTGCCCTATGGGATCGCTGGTCACGGGTTCAGCTCGCGATGCCCAGCACCAGTGGGAGCACGGCGCCCGCGCCGGCCCGTCTCAGCAGTCGTGTGGTGACCGCCAGCGTCCAGCCACTGTCGGTGTAGTCATCGACCAGCAGCA
>JBBQFE010000676.1:0-1661 GCA_038321605.1 Mycobacteriales bacterium
CTGCAGCACGCATGGCGGGTTGCCCGAGTGGCCAATGGGAGCGGACTGTAAATCCGCCGGCTTAGCCTACGAAGGTTCGAACCCTTCACCCGCCACGCACCGAGGGTGCGGCACCGGTTCTCCGGCGTCGCACCCTCGCCGTTTTTGCGGCCCGCGATCCCGCCCGCGATCTGATTTCCGCTGACCCGGCCGGGGTGTGTACCCTGGCCACCGCAGTGCCGCCGGCCCCCTTAGCTCAGTCGGCAGAGCGTCTCCATGGTAAGGAGAAGGTCTACGGTTCGATTCCGTAAGGGGGCTCCACATGAAGTACCCGAAGCCACTCCAGGCCGGGGATGTCATCGCCGTCACCTCGCCATCGGCGGGCGTCGCGTCGGCGCTTGAACCGCGGCTGCAGCACTGCATCGAATACCTGAGCGAACGCGGCTTCCAAGTCGTCGTCGGTGCGTGCATGAGTGCTGAAGGCGTGACCAGCGGGCCGGCCGCCGAGCGCGCCGCCGAGTTGATGTCCTTCCTCACCGATCCTCTGGTGCGGGCGGTGGTTCCGCCCTGGGGTGGCGAGCTCGCGATCGACCTGTTGCCGCTGCTCGACTTTGACGCCATCAGAGCGGCCGAGCCCACCTGGTTCGTGGGGTACTCCGACCTGACGACCGTGATGCTGCCGATCACCCTGCTCACCGGTCAGGCGACCCTGCATGGCGCCAACCTGATGGACACGCCGTTTGACGTCCCGGCCGAGTTGGCGCACTGGCTGGATGTGGCCACAGCCCCTCCCGGCGCTACGATCAGGCAGTCGGCTGCACCGCTCCACCAATCCGGCGGGTATCTGGATTTCGTGGCGTCGCCCCGGGTTCGGCAGTACCGGCTGGACGCACCTGGTGGCTGGAAGCGGCTCGGCAGCTCAGCGCCCGTCACGGCTGGCGGCCGGTTGATCGGCGGCTGCCTCGAGACCCTCGCCATGCTGCCGGGGAGCCGGTACGGCGACCTGGCGCGCTTCGCCGCGGAGCAGGCGCCCGAGGGTTTGCTGGTGTACCTCGAGGTTGCTGAGTCCGACGCGTTCACGGCTGCGCGGATGTACCACCACCTCCGCCTCGCCGGCTGGTTCGACGCGGCGAACGCGGTGCTCATCGGGCGGTCGGGCGGACCCGCGGGCGATGATTTCAGCCAACTCGATGCGCTCGAACACTCGTTGGCTGAGTTGGCTGTGCCGGTGATCTACGACGTCGACCTCGGCCACGTGCCGCCGCAGCTGGCCCTGGTCAACGGTGCCCGGGCCACCGTCGAGCTCGACACCACCGGTGGTCGGCTCGTCCAGCATCTCGATTGAGCCGTTGAGGTGACCGGCCTGCGCGATAGCGTCCGCAGATGACCTCCGCGACCAGTGACCGGCCCGTGCGCGTCGCGATGTGGTCGGGCCCGCGCAACATCTCGACCGCGTTGATGCGTTCGTTCGAGAATCGGCCCGACACGTTCGTGGTGGATGAGCCGTTGTACGCCCACTACTTGCGGGTGACCGGCCTCGACCACCCCGGCCGCGACGACATCCTGGCGGCCCAGAGCGACGACTGGCGCACGGTGACCGATGGCCTCACGGGCCCGATTTCGGGTGGGCGCAGCGTCTACTACCAAAAACACATGACGCATCACCTGATCCCCGAGGTCGG
>JBBQFE010000677.1:0-1655 GCA_038321605.1 Mycobacteriales bacterium
GGACGCTGGAGGAATGCTTCCTGAAGAAGGCGGGGGCCGACCACGACGCGACCCCGAAGCTCAACTGGCTCGAGGAGGCGGCGTCGTGAACTGGCGTCACTTGCAGGCGTTCGTCTGGCTGCGCTGGCGGCTGATGACCAACCAGTGGCGACGCGCCGGCGCCTTCAACGCCGTGCTGATGATCGTCGTGAGCGTCGCCGCGGTGGTCACGGCGATCCCGATGTTCATCGGTGGCTTCGCCCTCGCGGTGTACGCGATCCCCAAGGCCGAGCCGACGCACCTGATGTATGCGTGGGACGGGCTGATCTTCGCGTTTTTGCTCTTCTGGGGCGTCGGCCTGATCACCGAGCTGCAACGGAACGACCCGCTGTCGCTGTCGAAGTTCCTGCACCTGCCCGTCACGGTCGGCGAGGCGTTCCTGATCAACTATGTAAGCTCGCTGCTGCGCCTGAGCCTGCTCTTTTTCGGCCCGTTGATGGTCGCGTATGCCCTGGCGCTGGTTTACGTCAAGGGCTGGTCGCAGTTGCTCGTCCTGCCGTCGCTGGCGGCGTTCCTGTTGATGATCACGGCGCTGACGTATCAGTTCCAGGGCTGGCTGGCGTCGCTGATGAGCAACCCACGCCGGCGTCGCACCGTGATCGTGGCCATCACGGCGGGCTTCGTCCTGATCTTCCAGTTGCCGAACCTGCTGAACCTCTACGCCCCCTGGGGGGCGCAGGGGGCGCAAGGGCGGGCCGACCGATCGAACGCCCTGGTGGCGGACCTCGTCAAGCTGGAGCACGCCTTCAAGGCGAAGGAATACGACGCCGTGGAGTATCAGCGCCGCTCGAACGAGTTGATCGCGAAGAACAAGGCCGACTCGGCGCGGGACTTCCGCGAGGGCGCGGAGCGCTTCGAGAGGGGCGGCCGACTCGTCAACACGGTCCTGCCCGTGGGATGGCTGCCGCTGGGCGTCGCGGCGGCGGCGGAGGGCCGGGTCACGCCTTCGCTCCTCGGGCTGTTGGGCATGACGCTCCTCGGCGCGGGCAGTCTCTGGCGGGCGTACCGGACGACGATCAATCTTTATCAGGGACGATCCACGAGCCGGAAGGTCCGGGCCCCGATCGCGCGGGCGGACGTTGATCGGAAACCCGATGGCCGGGGCCGTCTGCTCGAGGCGCGCCTGCCCGGCCTCTCGGAGCCGGTCTCGGCCATCGCGCTGGGGGGCTTCCGATCGATGCTGCGGTCGCCCGAGGCGAAGATGGCGCTGATGACCCCGTTGATCATGGGGGGCGTCTTCGGCGCCATGCTGTTCAAGGGGCGCGACGCCGTCCCGGAATCGCTCCGGCCACTGCTGGCGATCGCGGCGATCGTGTTCGTGCTCTTCGGCCTGCTTCAGCTCATGGGCAACCAATTCGGCATCGACCGCGACGGCTTCCGTGTGTTCGTGCTGTGCGCGGCACCGCGTCGTGAGGTCCTGCTGGGCAAGAACATGTCGTTCGTCCCGGCGGCCCTCGCGCTCTCCGCGATCATGCTGACGGCGGTGGAGGTCCTCTGCCCGATGCGGCTCGACCACCTGCTGGCGATGATCCCGCAATTCGCGTCGATGTTCCTGCTGTTCTGAATCCTGGCAAACCTGTTCTCGATCTACTCGCCCATCTACATCGCGCCGGGCG
>JBBQFE010000678.1:0-1639 GCA_038321605.1 Mycobacteriales bacterium
CCATGTGATCGGCGGTGTTCCAGCCGAACGTCGCAACCCGGCCGCCTTCGGAGATGCCCAGTGTCTGCAGAATGCCGGCGGCCTGCCGGGCCCTGGTGCCCAGGCCCGCAAAGGTGATTCGTTCCATGCCCTGAGCGGTGCTGGTGGAAATGGTCTTGTCGCCGAAATACTGTTCGCCGCGACGAAGGATTGATTCGACGGTCAGGGGGTAGTCCTGCATCAGTCCGAGCATGACGTGATGGTGCTGGACGTGACTCAATAGGGCAAGAGCGCCCGGGCTGTGTACTCGGCTTGCATCGACTACTCGGCCCGCATCGACTACTCGGCCCGCATCGAAGCATCATCAGCGCCGCCGGCTGACCTGGAAGACCTCGGTCGACACATCGCGGCCGGTCAGGAAGGGCGCGGCGCTGTCCACCCAGGCGCGCACCGACCGATCGTCGGACGAGTCGATGTCCGTGGCTGCCGGTAGGTAGGCGCCACGCAGATCGTGCCGCTGACCGACACCCTCGCCGCCACGGTCGGTGCGCACCGTGACGTGATTCCTGCGGGCGGGGTTGTCAGCGGCATCGAGCTCGGGTACGACGTCGCCGGCGTTCTCCAGCGCCAGCGACTGAACGTTGCCGGGTAGGTCCACCAGCCCGATCGGTGCGCCGGCGGTGACGACGTGGGTGACCCGGAAGCGGTCCGAACCGGCCAGGTCGACCGCCAACCGCGCCGCGACAAGACCACCCTGGCTGTGGCCGACCAGCATGATCGGCTCGTCCGGGGCCACGCCGGCTGCCACCAGCGCGAGCAGCACGCCGCGCTCGTAGGTGGTGATCTGCCCGGCCATGGCATGCAGGTTGGTGCCGATGTCGGCAACGTTGGGATTGCGGGTGTCGGTCAGGCTCCAGTCCTTGGTGCCGGGCAGGTCGACGATCACCGCACGGTGTGGCTGCCCGTCCGGGCCCAGGTGCGTCACGAAGCGCACGTCCAGTCCGCCGCCGTCGGTGTGATCGTTGCGGCAGGCCAACCCACGGACAACATCGGCCACGGTGCGCGGGGGACCCGAGGCGTCGTCGCCGACCGCCTCGCGTTGCCGGCTGAGCTCGGGCCTGCCGTCGGGGTAGACCGTGGCAAGCATCGCGGCGCTGCCCGGAATCGGAGAGGTAGCGGTCGTGGTGGACACCAGTCCGATCGGCATCGGGAACAGCGGGTTTCCGCCGAGGCCGTCGAGAACGGGTGCGAGCAGATCGGGATCGGCTTGCAGCAGGCGGTCCAGTCCCCGCACGGTGCGCCGCAGGTCGAGGCCCGCCGGCCCGAGTGTCAGATCCGCTCCAGCGGCGGTCAGTGCCCGTGGCAGGTTGCCTGCCGCCGCCGCCAGTGGTCGCAGCCGTCCGCCGAGGTCATCGGTGGCCTGATACGCCGCAGCGGCGGACCGCAGCGCCTGGGCCGCCAGAGCACATTCGGCTCCGACCACGCCCGCGGCCACCACCACCCGGCCGGCATGTTCGGCCACCGACAGCGCGCCGCCGGGATCGAGCAGGGCGAGCTTGAGAACGTCCGGGTCGCCCAGCACGCTCACTGCGGCGCCTATCGCGGACTGTGCTGCCCGGCCTGCTTGGTCCAGCGCGCCGGCGAACGCGCGCAGGTCGTC
>JBBQFE010000679.1:0-1633 GCA_038321605.1 Mycobacteriales bacterium
GACTTCGTGAACCGCTGCCTCACCGCCGACCTGCGCAGGATCGCACCCGGCCAGGCCCAGTACACACTCTGCTGCGCACCGGACGGCGGCGTGATCGACGACGTGTTCAGCTACCTCGTGTCCGAGGACGAGGTGTTCCTGATGCCCAATGCGGCCAACACCACCGAGGTGATGGAGCTGATCGAAGCGGCGGCGCCGGCCGGCATCACGGTGGTGAACCAGCACTCCGACTTTGCGGTGATCGCCGTCCAGGGGCCGCGCTCCGCCGACGTGCTTCAAGCGCTGGATCTGCCCACCGAGCTGGACTACGTCTCGTTCGTCGATGCCGACTTCGACGGACGCCCGGTGCGGGTCTGCCGCACCGGCTACACCGGCGAACACGGCTACGAGCTGATCCCGGCATGGTCGGACGCGGTAGCGGTGTGGGACGCCCTGGCCGAGACCGCGCGGTTGCACTCCGGGATGCCCGCCGGCCTCGGGGCCCGCGACACGCTACGAACCGAGATGGGCTACCCGCTGCACGGTCAGGACCTGTCCCGCGCCATCACGCCGATCCAGGCGGGATCGTCCTGGGCGGTGGGCTGGAAGAAGGACGATTTCTGGGGCCGGGACGCACTGTTGGCGGAGAAGGCGAGCGGACCCGTACGTCGGCTGCGAGGGCTGATCCTCACCGGCCGTGGGGTGCCGCGTCCGCACATGACCGTGTCCAGGGCGGATGGGACGGTGATCGGTGAGACCACGTCGGGAACGTTCTCGCCCACGCTGAAGCAGGGCATCGCGCTGGCCCTGATCGCCACCGATGCAGGCGTCGCCGACTCCGAAGAGGTGTTGCTCGACATCCGCGGGCGGCAGGTCGCGGCCCGGCTGGTCGCACTGCCGATGGTCGAGTCCCACGTCCGCTGACCCCGAGCGCCGTTGAGCCGCTCCGCGGCACCCGCCCGTCGACCGGCGTGACTCTCAGAAGGTGACCCCGGACTCCGTTCGGGTGTTCATCTCGCTCAGGGTGCGGACCGCGGCCCGCAGCACCGGCAGGGCCACCAGCGCACCGGTGCCCTCACCGAGCCCCATTCTCAGATCGAGGATCGGTTCCAGGCCCAGTCGCTCGAGGGCGAGGGCGTGGGCTGGCTCGCTCGACAGCTGGCTGGCGCGCAGCCAACGCACCACCCGCGCGCTGGCGCGTTGGGCGACCAGTGCAGCCGCGACGGTGACCAGACCGTCCAGCAGCACCGGAGTCTTGCGGTAGGCCGCCTGGACCATGAAGCCGGTCATCGCCGCGATATCGGCCCCGCCGGCGGTGGCCAGTAGCTCAGTGGTCTCGAACCGGTGCAGCCAGGCCCGGCGGCGCGCGTCGCGAACGGCAGCGCACTTGGCAATCCAGCCGGCGTCATCGATCCCCGACCCGCGCCCGATCACCTTGGCGGGCTCGGTGTCGGTCAGCACCGAGATCAGCGTGCTGGCGGGGGTGGTGTTGCCGACGCCCAGATCGCCGACCAGCAGCAGGTCCGCGCCGGCGTCGATCTCGGAATCCGCCAGCGTCATGCCGGCCTCGATCGCCCGCTGGGCTTCCTCGAGGGTGAGCGCGTCCACGCGGTCGATCCGGCCGCTCGACCGGCGGACCTTGAACTCGCTGATC
>JBBQFE010000680.1:0-1624 GCA_038321605.1 Mycobacteriales bacterium
GAGACCGGCGAGTTCGACCACCCGCACACCGTGAAGGGGACCTGGCATTCATCGCTCCCTGGTTCGTCGGGCCTCGCACAGCAGCGCACCGTCCGGATCCTGTGCAGTGGGCTGCCCCGTGGGTGCCCAGCGGTGCACCCGCTGCTCGGCCGCTGGCTCTGCCTGTTCCACCGTTGCCACCCTAGGTGCATCCCGACAGCCAGGCGCTCAGGGGCTCGTGAGCGTCAGGACCCGACCGGCGAGGTTGGCACTGTCGGAGCCGGTCGAAGATCGCTAGCGTGGGCCGGGGTCAAGCAGTGGCCTCCTGGCTGAGCGCGGCGATCGCCGCTGCGAAGCACTTCCCACGAAGGAGATTCACATGAGCGACGACGACATCACGACGACCGGCACCAGCGCCACCGAGGGCCCCGCTGACGGCGGAGCCACCGGAACCCCGGGTGGCCACGATGGCGGTGCTGACGGTGGTGCCGATGGTGGTGCCGATGGTGGTGCCGACGGCGGTGCTGACGGCGGTGCCGACGGCGTTGCCGATGGTGGTGCCGATGGTGGTGCTGACGGCGGTGCTGACGGTGGTGCCGATGGTGGTGCCGATGGCGGTGCTGACGGCAGCGCGTGATCGTTAGCAACACGCGGGGCAGTGCCGGTGCATCCGGCACTGCCCTCGCACGCTGTGTCGGCGCGCACGAGGCTGACTTCGCTGATCGGTACTGGAGCAGGAAACCCCTGCTGAACAAGGCGCCGCTGACCGACGCAGACGCGAAGGGTGCCGGCTTCTCTGACCTGTTCGGTCCCGCCGCTGTCGACGAGCTGGTCTCGCGACGCGGCCTGAGAACCCCTTTCGCCAGAATGGCCAAGGACGGTTCGGTAGTAGCAACCAGCGCGTTCACCCGGTCCGGCGGCGTCGGGGCGACGATCGGCGACCAGCTGGCCGACGACAAGATCCTCGCGCAGGTGGCCTCCGGAGCAACCCTGGTGTTGCAGGCCCTGCACCGCACCTGGCCGCCGCTGGTCGACTTCGGGTGCCTGCTTGCTGCCGAGCTGGGGCACCCGGTTCAGATCAACGCGTACGTCACCCCACCGCAGAACCAGGGCTTCGCCGCGCACTACGACACCCACGACGTCTTCGTGCTGCAGATCAGTGGCCGCAAGCACTGGACGATCCACGAGCCGGTCCTCACCGACCCGCTGCCGTCCCAGCAGTGGCAGCAGTATCGGGGCGAGGTGGCCGCGCGGGCCGCGGAACCCCCTTTGCTGCAGGCAACCCTCGAGCCGGGCGACTCGTTGTACCTGCCCCGCGGTTACCTGCATTCGGCCACCGCGGATTCGGAGCTGTCCATTCATCTGACGGTCGGCATACACCCCGTGACCAGGCACGCCGTGCTGACCCATGCGCTGGCGGAGCTGATGAAACGCCCCGACCTGCGTACCTCGCTGCCGATGGCGGTGGACCTTTCGCAACCGGAGACGATGGCAGCGGAACTGGCGACCGCCACCGAGGCGCTGGTCGCGGCGTTGCAGGACGCGCCCGACGACCTGCTGACCGCCGTCAGTGGTCGGGTGGGATCAGACCTCGACCGCGACATGCGAGCTGCGCCGATCTCGCCGCTCGCCCAGCTCGCGGCCA
>JBBQFE010000681.1:0-1621 GCA_038321605.1 Mycobacteriales bacterium
GACAGCGTGGTCAACCGACGTCAGCTTCTCGGGCAGACCGTCGAGCGGCGCGTGACGGCGGGCCCGGCACGGGTCCATACTTCGCCGATGAGCACCGATGCCCGGTGGGCCGAGAGCATGCCCGAGATCTATGACCGCTGCCTGGGACCGGTGCTGTTCGAACCGTATGCCGAACAGCTCGGCGGAATCGTCGGCCAGCTTCCCGCGCGCCGGGTGCTCGAACTCGCAGCCGGGACCGGGATCGCCACGGCCGCGCTGATATCAGCCCTCCCGGACGCCAGCATCACCGCCACGGACCTCAACCCCGCCATGGTCGAGTGGGGGCGGGACCGCGTCCCCGGGGCCGACTGGCAACAGGCGGACGCCCAGCACCTGGGGTTCGCCGACGCCTCCTTCGAACTGGTGACCTGCCAGTTCGGAGTGATGTTCTTTCCTGACAAGCCGGCAGCTTTCGCCGAGGTTGCAAGGGTATTGTCGCCCGGCTCGACGATGGTGTTCAGCGTCTGGGATGCGGTGGAGGCCTCGGACTTTCCGGCCGCCATGGTCCAGTGCCTGGCCGAGGTGCTGCCTGTCGATCCGCCGGGGTTCATCGTCCGGGTGCCGCACGGCTACGCCGACCCGGAGCGGATCGCCGCGGACGTCAGCGCCGGCGGTCTGTCGGTGAACGACGTCACGCGGGTGGTACTGCCCACCACGGCTACCTCGGCGCGCGTGATCGCCGAAGGATTCTGTCTGGGCACCCCGCTGAGATTCGCCCTGCAGGAAAGAGGTGATCTCGGTGCGCTCACCGACGAACTGGCCGACGCGATGGTGACCCGGCTGGGTGATGGCCCGGTGCACGGTGCTCTGAGCGCGTTCGTCGTGACCGCCGGCACACCGGCCTGAGGGGGTTGCCGTTACCGCAGTCGGCGCAGCAACAGCACCAACCGGCGGTCGGCGATGTCCTGGGCGTGCCGCGACAGCCAGAAGCAGGTGGCGGCGAGCGGGAGTTCCACGAACAGGGCCATCGCGATCGCGATGATCCGGTCCTGCCCCGAGGGTGAGGTGACCGTGTCGAACCAGGCATCGGTGACCAGGAGCGCGGCCGACCAGCTCGCTGCCATCGCCAGATACCGGGACCGGCGGAACGCACCCAGGGCCGTACCGGCCAACGCTGAGAACAACATGACGTCGAAGCCGACCCAGGCGACGTCGTAGTTCGGCGAGAGTTCGCGGGCCGGCAGCGTGAGGGCGATGATGATGATCCAGGGCGCCAGTGCCAGCGCGCAGATCGCGAAGAGCAGACCGGCCCATCTGGTGGTGCGGGAGGTGTCTGCGAGGACCTCGTTGCCGACGGTATCGGCCTCAGGGATGAGATCGTCGACGGCGTCGACCACCTTCTCGATCTGCTCCTTGGCGGCCGCGCCAGCGTTGGCCAGCGGGGCGGCGCCGTCGCCGTTGACGTCAAGCATTGGAGGACACCTGATTTCGCCGAAGATCTCGCTGGATTGGATGGGCGTGGGTATTGGACACCAGCGACCCCGCCCGGCACAAACACGGCTGTCACGAAGGTGGCCATCGGTGCAAATCGTGCACGGACCCCGCGAGTTCGCGTGAATGTAATCTCAACTTCGGCCTGAGT
>JBBQFE010000682.1:0-1601 GCA_038321605.1 Mycobacteriales bacterium
GCCAGCTGCGCCGTCCTGCAGGTCAGCCACCTGGAGATGCTGGACTATGCCGACTCCGGGATGATGGGCTGGCCGTCGAACGATGCGCCGGGTTCCTTCTGGAACACACCGATCGACGCGGCCGCTGCTCGGCTGGCCGAATTGATGCACCGGTATCAGCCCGACGTGGTCGTGACGTACGACGAGAACGGCTTCTACGGTCATCCCGATCACATCCAGGCGCACCGGATCACGATGGCGGCGGTGGCCCGCACCGGCGTCCCGGCGAAGGTCTACTGGACGACCGCGCCCCGATCCCAGATGCAGAAGTTTGGGGAGGTCATGCGCGAGTTCGGCGCCGACTGGGACGAGCCCGCGCCTTCGTCCGACGCACCTGCCCCCGAGATCGGCCTCCCCGATGACGAGATCACGACCTGGGTCGACACCCGAGAGTTCGGTGGACAGAAGTTCGATGCCCTTGCCGCGCACGCGAGTCAGAGCGAGAACATCTTCTTTCTGAGGATGGGTCGGGAACGGTTCACCGAGATGATGGGGGTCGAGACCTTCGTGCGGGTCAGCGATTCCACCGGCGCTCCATTGCCCGAGGATGACCTGTTCGCCGGCCTCCGGCCCACGCTGTAGGCCACCTTCGGCCTACGCCGTAGACCTGCCTTCGACCCCCGCTGTGGCGAGATCGGCCTGCGCAGAGGCACTGAAAAGGTCGACGACCGATCCCGCTGGGGTCAGGAGGTTGCCGTCTGCAGGCCCGGTTCGTCCGGGACGACGGTGGCAACGGCCTGGGTCGCCGTACGGGTCTGCTTGATCGGCACCACATTGGACGGCGCGGGTTCGCCGACACCGGTCTCGAGCAGCCGGCGTGCCTGCTCGAGTGGGACCGGCTTCGACCAGAGATACCCCTGCCCGTAACCGCAATTCGCCTCGGTCAGCCAATCGGCCTGGTCTCGTTCCTCGACACCCTCGGCAATGGTGGCCAGGTTCATGCTGCGGCTCAGATCAATGATCGCGTGGGTGAGGGAGGCGTCCTGCACGTCCAGCGTGACCTGATCGACAAAGGACTTGTCGACCTTCAGCACGTCGATGGGCAGGTGCTTGAGGTAGGCCAGCGAGCTGTAGCCGGTGCCGAAGTCGTCGATGGCGACCCGCACGCCGAGCTCGCGCAGTCCGGCGAGCCGCGGAATGATCGCGTCCAGGTCCTGAAGTACCACGCCTTCGGTGATCTCGAGCATCAGGCAGGGCGCCGGCAGTCCGCTGGCGGCGAGTGCTGCGACCACCTCGGTGCCGAAGTCGGGCAACGCGAGCTGCGCGGCGGCAACGTTGACGGACATGGTGGCGCGGCGGGTGGCTGACTGCATGCCGGCCCCCGCCCTGCAGGCCTCGCGCAGCACCCAGCTGCCCAGGGCGACGATGAGCCCGGGCTCCTCGGCGATCGGGATGAAGACCGCCGGCGGGAGCATTCCCCGGGTCGGATGCTGCCAACGGACGAGCGCCTCGAAGCCGGCCACCTGACCGGTCTGCAGGTCGACAGTCGGCTGGTAGTGCAACACCAGCTCGTCCTCGCGGAGAGCGCGCTGCAGGTCCGCACGCAGCTGCAGTTTCTCCAG
>JBBQFE010000683.1:0-1601 GCA_038321605.1 Mycobacteriales bacterium
ATGGCGTTGGCTGCTCGCCGCCAGCCGCGACGCTCCGAACGCGACGAGCGCGATGAACACCAGAACGACGCCGGCGGCCAGCCGTACGCCGGGTGCGACGCGCTGGACGGCCGACTCGGTCATGCGCGCGATCCTCTCGTACGGCACCATCGTCACACTATGCGGGTATTGATCGTGTCATGGGAGTTCCCACCGCTGGTCGTCGGCGGGCTCGGTCGGCATGTCGCGGACCTGAGCAGAGCGCTGGCCGACGAGGGCCACGAAGTCCAGGTGCTGACCCGCGGCACCGGCCCCGAGATGGTCCGGGAGCACTACTTCGGGGTCAGCGTGCTTCGTTCGGCAGCGGACGCCTTCGACATCGGTCTCGGTAGCGAGAGCCTGCTCGCCTGGTCGCTGGCGTTCGAGCATTCACTCGTTCGGGCCGGTCTCGGCCTCATCGCGCACTGGCGGCCGGACATCATCCATGCCCACGACTGGCTCGTCGCGCAGACCGCGCAGACCCTGCGCGAACGTAGCGGTGCTCCGGTGGTCGTGACGGTGCACGCCACCGAGGCGGGGCGCCAGCAGGAGTGGCTGGCCGAGCCGTTGGCGCGGTCAATCCATTCGGTGGAGCGGTGGCAGGTCAGCCAGGCAGGTGCGGTGATCACGTGCTCGGACTTCATGGCCGCCGAGGTTGGACGACTGTTCGACCTTCCGGCAGACAGCATCCGGGTCATCGGCAACGGCATCGCGCCGGCGATCGACCGGTCGCCCACGCCCGACCGGTCCCCCGCGCACGGGGATGCACACCTCGTCTTCGCCGGCCGGCTGGTGCACGAGAAGGGCCTGCAGGAGCTGATCAAGGCCTTGCCCCTGATACGGGTGCAGCACCCGCGGGTACGACTCACGGTGGCGGGGTCCGGTCCGCTGCTGGCCGCCCAGCAGGACCGCGCGGAACGCTACGCAGTCGCGGACCTGATCAGCTGGCGGGGATTCATCGAGGCCGACGAGCTACACCGGCTGATGGCCGGTGCCGAGGTCGTGGTCGTGCCGTCGTTGTACGAGCCGTTCGGGTTGGTCGCCCTGGAGGCGCAGGCCCTCGGCACTCCGGTGGCAGTGTCAGACATCGGTGGCCTGCGTGAGCTCGTTCGACCCGGTCTCACCGGGGAACGGTTCGGCATCGAAGATCCGGTGGCGACGGCGGCTGCGATCAGCCGGCTGCTGGACGACCCGGCACGGGCACGGGAACTGGCCACCCGCGCGCAGTTCCGCGCGCACGCGGAGTTCAGCTGGTCGGTCCTGGTGCACCGAGTGGTGGCGGTCTACACCGAGGCCCTGGGTCCCGGAGCCATGCCTGCACCCACCGTCGGTTGAGGTCGCTCGGCCGGCTCAGCGATCCGCGGCACGATCCCCGCCGGCCAGCTTCGCCGCCATATCTGCCAGGGCCGTCCGGGTCTCGGCGTGCAACCCATGATCAGCGCGCCGGTTTCGGATGACCCGGGCGGGCACCCCCGCAGCCACCGAGTACGGCGGCAGATCGTGGGTGACCACGGCATTGGCCGCGATCACACTGCCGTCCCCGATGCTGGTGCCCCGGACCACGGACACCTTGTTCGCCAACC
>JBBQFE010000684.1:0-1599 GCA_038321605.1 Mycobacteriales bacterium
ATGGGTGTAGACGGTAGTCGGCCCGCGGGAGTGCCTCTGCCAGGGTCCCGCCGCCGGTGGTGGCCCACGGTTCGCGGCCGGGTGGCGGGTCAGGCGGCGTGCTCATCCCTCGATGCTGAGCGCACCGGTGGGACAGGCGGCGACGGCCTCCTGAACCCTGGCGCGCTCGCTCTCGGCGGGCTCCGGCACCAGGACCACGAGCTGCCCGGTGTCGTCGACCTCGAAGACGTCGGGCGCCACCTCCTCGCACATGCCCAGCGATGCGCAGCGACCCTCGTCCCAGCTGATCCTCATCGAGCGACCTCCGGCGTGAAGCGCACCGGGAGGCGGTTCACGCCGTGGAAGAAGGTGCTGGTGGTGCGCGACATCTCGCCGCTGACGGCGATGTCCGGCAGCCGCGTCAGCAGCTCGCGCCACAGTGCCTTGATCTGCTGGCGCGCGAGCTGGCCGCCCAGGCAGTGGTGGATGCCGCCGCCGCCGAAGCTGATGTGCGGGTTGGGGTGTCGGGACAGGTCGAAGCGCTCGGGGTGGTCGAACACGTCGGTGTCCCAGTTCGCGGAGGCGTAGAACAGCACCACCTTGTCGCCCTCGGTGATCTGCACGCCGTTCAGCTCGCAGTCCCGGGCTGCGGTGCGGCGGAAGGTGAGGATGGGGGTGGCCCAGCGGACCATCTCCTCGATGGCGGTGCCGAGGCGGCCGTCGAAGTCGGCCATCAGCCACGCCCGCTGCTCGGGGTTGTCGGTCAGCGCCTGCATGGCGTGGCTGATGCTCTGCCGGGTGGTGTCGTTGCCGGCCACCGAGAGCAGCCCGAAGAAGCTGATGATCTCGTCGTCGCTGAGGTGCTCGCCGTCGACCTCGGCCTGGACGAGGTTCGTCATCAGGTCGTGCTCGGGGTGCTCGCGCCGGGCGGCGATGAGCTCGGCGGAGACCGTGCGCAGGTTCATCATCGACTCGAACAGCCGGGCCAGCGGCTGGGCGCCGTCCAGGAGCTCGGGGTCGTTCCAGCCGCCGGCGAACTGGGCCTCGTGGGCCACGTGGGCACGCTGGTCCCTGGGGACACCGATCATGTCGCAGATGTTGTGCATGGGCATGAGCCCGGCGATCTCGGCGACGAAGTCCACCTCGCCGAGCGGTGCGACGGCGTCGACGATCTCGCGGGCGTTGGTGCGGATCTGGCCGTCGATGAGCCGGATCTGCTTGGGCGTGAACGCCGCGGTGAGCAGGCGGCGGACCTTGGTGTGCCGGGGCGGGTCCATCGCGATGAAACCCTGGCCGGCGTCGAGCAGCTCCGGCGGGATGGAGTCGAAGACGATGCCCTCGCCGGACAGGAAGTCCTCGTGCCGCTTGGTCACCTCGACGAGGTCGGCGTGCCGGGTGATGGCCCAGAAGCCCTGGTCGTTCGCGTCCTCGAAGAGCGTCTCCTCCACCGGACGGTGCCAGCTCACGGGTCGGTGCGAGCGCAGCTCGGCGAAGGTCGTCTCCCGCTCCACCGCCGGCAGCGCCCAGAAGGCCTTGGACGACAGGTCGGCCGGGTCGTAGGGGCGCGCGGCCCGGGCGGCGGCGCTGTCGGCCTCGGTGGTGACGGTCATCGGGTCTCCT
>JBBQFE010000685.1:0-1590 GCA_038321605.1 Mycobacteriales bacterium
GACCACTCCGATGAGGTCGCGGTCGCCAGAGACCACGTCCACGGGGTGGCCGCCGCGGTCGAAGTCGGCTGCGAGGGTGGCGATGACATCATCGGCCTCGAAGCCGTCTGCGCCCACCGACCGCAGTCCGGCCGCCCTGAGCACAGCCAGCAGAACGGGCACCTGCGGGACCAGGAGCTCCGGGATCTCTTCGATGTCCGGGGTGCCCGGCGCGGTGGCCCGGGCGACCCGATGCGCCTTGTACGACGGCAGTAATGCCACCCGGAACTCCGGACGCCAGTCGTTGTCCAGGCACGCGACCAGGTGTTGCGGTCGGTAACGGGTGATCAGGGTGGCGAGCATGTCGGTGAAGCCGCGAACCGCGTTGACCGGCATTCCGTCGGGCGCGGTCACCGTGTCGGGCACCCCGTAGAACGCTCGAAAGTACAAACCAGCCGAGTCGATCAGCATCACAGTCACGCCAGCACGATAACGTCGCCGCATGCTGAGTGTTATCGGTGAGGCCCTGATCGACCTCGTTCGCGACGACAACGGGGAGCCGGCCGGGGCCGGCGGCAGCAGGAGTTTTCGCGCGCATCCGGGCGGCAGTCCGTACAACGTGGCGATCGGGCTGGCGAGACTTGGCCAACCCACGCTGCTGCAGGCAAGGTTCTCTGGAGACGCCTTCGGCCAGCAGCTCCGCGCCCACGCCGGCGCCCAGGGCGTGGACCTGTCGGCGGCGGTGTCCGCTGCCGAGGCATCGACGCTGGCAGTCGTCGGGCTGGATGCTGCCCGTAACGCCACCTACGACTTCTATGTCAACGGCACGGCGGACTGGCAGTGGTCGGCGGCGGAGCTGGCACTGGCCCCGCCGGACGACAGCTGGATCCACACCGGATCGCTGGCGTCCTGGACCGAGCCGGGCGCGTCGGTGATCGGATCGTTCCTGCGCGACCGGCGGGCGCTGAGCTCACCACCGGTGATCAGCTTCGATCCCAATATCCGACCGCTGCTCACCCCCGACCACGGTTGGGCTGTCGCCGCAGTGGAGCGGTTGGTGGGCCTCGCCGACGTCGTCAAGGCGAGCGCAGAGGACCTCGCCTGGTTGTACCCGGGCACACAGCTCGCCGAGGTGCTGCAGGCGTGGCGGGCCCTCGGCGCCGATCTGGCGGTGGTGACGGACGGATCGAGTGGGGCGCATGCGATCACCCGCGACGGGACTCTGCTGTTCAGTGCCGCCCGCGCCATCGAGGTGGTGGACACGGTCGGCGCGGGGGACGCCTTCATGGCCGGCCTGATAAACGCCATCGTGCGGCGCGGTCTAGTGGTCGGCACGGCGGAAGTCGACCAGCTGCAGCCGGTCCTGGACGAGGCGATCCTGGTGGCGGCACTGACCTGTCAACGAGCCGGAGCTGACCCGCCCACCGGCGCGGAACTGGCCGCGGCGTGGGACGCGCGTCCTACCACCGCCGGAGGTACGGCTCAGCCGACCGGGTAACCGTCGGCGTAGACGCTTTCGGCCTTGACCGTCGAACCTCGCACGATCAGCTCGGTCGGCAGCACGACGTCGGTCGGCTCGATGGCGCCCTGCAGGCTCCTCAGCAGCGCTGC
>JBBQFE010000686.1:0-1586 GCA_038321605.1 Mycobacteriales bacterium
CGCGGGTCTGCGCTACACCGACTTCTGTCATCTGCTGGCTGATGACCGAGAGGAACTGCACATCATGGCAGCCGCCATCGGAATGCCCCGACGGATGTTCCAGGAGCATCCGTGGCGTTGGCACTACGACCTGCCCGCGCATCTGCGGGCCGAGGCGGTACGGGCCGGTGCTGTGGAGATCGGGATGCACGCGGTCGGTGCCCTGCTGCGGCAACGCAGGGCGGGGCTGCGCCCGTGAACGAACAGCCCGGCGATCCGGCCGAGTCGCTGCTGGAGGTCGCCGAAGGTCAGTCGCTGGGCCTGGTGGTTTGCAGACTCGCTCTCGACCCGACCAGCGGTCGGATCCGACACCGCACCGAGGTGGGCATCGCGATCAGGGCTGCGCTGTTCAACCAGCTGCTGCTGCAGGGCAGGCTCACCGGCGGACGCTGGCCGGAACCGGTCGGCGAGAGCACCTCCGGCGACCGCCTCGGTGACTCCGTGCACCGGGCGGTGTCAGAGCGGCGAACACTGCTCTGGAAGCGCTGGTTCAACCACGTCGCCGCCGATGTGGAGGCCGCGACGACTGAACTGGTGCGGCTGGAGCTGTGGAGACCGCGGCCCGGCGGTGGCTTCGTCGACGCCGAGCCGGGCTTGATCCTCGAGCAGGCCACCCGCATCCAGTCGCTGATCTCGCATACGCCGGGCGGAACCGGCGGTGGATTCGACGCCGCATCGTCCACCGCCGCCGAGGCGATCGCGGATGCGGCCGTGGCCCTGTTGGCCACCGGCGCCGGGCCGCTGGGCGGTCGCCCACAACCCAAGCTGGCCACCAAGAAGTTCGACGAGGTCATCCCGGGCATCAAGGTGATGGCCGGTGCCGGCTTCGGAATCGACCACCGTCGCGATGCGGTCCGCGGCGCGACCAAGGCTGCGCTGCAATCGATGCGCTCCCGAGGATCGATCCGGTCCCTGTCCGGCTGACAGGCGCGACTGCCCAACCCATCGAGGATCGCCGGACCAAACGACGCAACGACGCTGGACTTGGCCGACTTGTCGCCTCGCCACTTTTCCTGGCTTGTTGGGTTGTGGATCGTGCTTCTTCTGCTACAATCGAATACATGTTCGATATTCACGAGGATGGTGCACCAGGCAGCGACCTGATCACCCTGCGCGTCGACGACCGACCGTCGACCGACGGGGTGGCGGCAATCGTCGCCGCCTGCTCCTCGCTTGCATCGCTCAATCTCGACCAGCAGGTCGACCTGCTCGTCTTGATCGACAAGCACCGGGCGTGGCTCGACGCGCTGCACCAGAAGGCACTGACCGCGATGGTGGCCGCCGACTCGTCAGATGCGCGATGGTCCACCGAGCAGGCCGCCGCTGCGCTGCGCATCTCGCCCCGCGCCATGCCACGCCGAATCGCCACCGCCAAGACCCTCAGCCAGCACTTGCCCGGCACCCTGTCTGCTCTGGAGTCCGGCGCCATCAGCCAGGCGCAGGCCCATGTCGTCGCGACCGCCTCCTGGTCCGTGTCGGCAGAGAACACCCCCGAATTCGAACGACGAGTGCTCGGCGCTGCCAGCGAGCAGACGCTGCCCGAATTC
>JBBQFE010000687.1:0-1578 GCA_038321605.1 Mycobacteriales bacterium
GCTCGCCGACGGCTTCCGGGAATCGGCCGAGTCGTGGGCGGACCTGCTGCGTTCGTGCAAGCGTCGCGGGATGCGCGCGCCGGTGCTCGCGGTCGGCGACGGGGCGCTGGGGTTCTGGAAAGCGATCCGTGACGTCTTCCCCGAAACCCGTGAGCAGCGCTGCTGGTGGCACAGGGACTGTAAAGAAATAACTTGCTCTGTTGCTGGTTCGCGTTCGAGGATGTGCTATGTCCGTGGACGCCTCGGTGCGTGCTCAGCTGGTTAGTCGCTTCGATGCGTTGCTGCCGCATCTGAACGAGCGTCAGCAGCGGTTGGCCTTGGGCACGGAGGCCCGGCTGCTCGGCCACGGCGGGGTCCGCGCGGTCGCCGAGGCGGCCCGGGTGAGCATGACCACGGTGCGCCGCGGAGTAACCGAGCTCGACGGTGGCGAGGACCCGTTGCCGGTGTGGCGGGTGCGGCGGGGCGGCGGGGGCCGCAAACGGGCCTCGGCTACCGATCCGGAGCTCCTCGCGGCGCTGCTGCGCCTGGTCGAGCCAGACGAGCGCGGCGATCCGATGTCGCCGTTGCGGTGGACGACGAGGTCGTTGCGGCACCTGGCCGAGCAACTGACAGCGTCCGGGCATCCGGTGTCGGCACCGACAGTCGGTCTGCTGCTGAAGGAGAACGGTTTCAGTTTGCAAGGCACCGCGAAGACGCTGGAGGGAACCCAGCATCCTGACCGGGACGCGCAGTTCCGCTATATCAACGCCCAGGTCACCCAGCATCAGGACACCGGCGACCCGGTGATCAGCGTGGACGCGAAGAAGAAGGAGCAGCTTGGGCAGTTCCCCGTCAACGGGCAGGAGTGGCGTCCGAAGGGCGACCCGGTCCGGGTCGAGGACCACAGCTTCTTCAGCATGGGCCCGGACACGCCGGTGGCGGTGCCGTATGGCGTCTATGACCTGACCGCTGACGCCGGGTGGGTCACCGTCGGGGTCGACCACGACACCTCCGCGTTCGCGGTCGCCGCGATCCGCCGCTGGTGGGCCGCGCGAGGCCACAGCGACTACCCGCAGGCACACCGGCTGCTGATCACCGCGGACGCCGGAGGGTCGAACAGCTACCGCTACCGGCTGTGGAAAGCCGAGCTGGCCGCGTTCGCCGCGGAGGCGAGCCTGGACGTGACGGTCTGCCATTTTCCGCCCGGGACCAGCAAGTGGAACAAGATCGAGCACCGGCTGTTCTCCCAGATCACGATGAACTGGCGGGGCCGGCCGTTGACCAGCCACGAGGTCGTGGTCGCCACGATCGCCGCGACCCGGACACGCACCGGCCTGTCCGTGGGCGCCGAACTGGACAACGGGGCCTATCCGCTCGGGATAGCAGTCACCCGCGCCCAGCTGCGGGATCTACCGATCCGACCGCACGCCGAACACGGCGAGTGGAACTACACCATCACCGCCGACGGCGGCACCGTCGCCCCTGGCACCGCAGCCGAGCGCGACCAGGCGCGGACAACGGCGCTCGGCCTGCTGGGCGACCCGCGGCTGACCGGCCTCACCACCGACACGCTCGCCGCGCTTGCCCAGCGGCTGGCCC
>JBBQFE010000688.1:0-1577 GCA_038321605.1 Mycobacteriales bacterium
GGCAGCCGTGGGCCAGCGCGTAGCCCGAGCGAAAGGCCGCGTCGAGCACGGTCTCCTCCGGGCCGCACTCGATGCTCTCGCCCAGCGGCTCGAAGCGGACTCGGGTCACAGAATCGACGCCGCGAGCTCGAATGGCACTGCCCCGTCGGTGCTCGGCATCCCGGAGTGATCGCCGGTGGGCAGGCCGAGCTCTGAGGCGACGCGGATGTTCGGGCTCTGCAGGATCAGGTTGTGGCTGCGGATGTCCGACAGGGTCCACTGGCGCGGCCGCCCCTCACCGCGGTGCAGATGCGGCTGGCCGATCAGCGTCTCGCCGTCGCTGCGCACGAACCCGAGGTCCTCGACCACCTGGGAGGCCTCCCATCCGTGGTAGCGGTCCAGGTAGTTGCGATCGCCGGTGTAGCGCCCGGGGTTTGACTCGTCCAGCCAGCGGCACTCTCTCGAGCAGTAGAAACGGGTGCGCTCGCCCACGATCCGGTGGCGGCGGTCGGCCTCCTCTACGCACAGGCCCTGGCAGCTCCAGCAGAACGGTGGCGCCATGTTGATGAAATCCAGCGGCAGAAAGCCCGAGTCGGGATCGATGCCGCGGCGGTAGGCCTCCCAGAACGCTCCGTATTTTGAGTACCAGCCCGGGTAGTGGCGCTCAAACCACTCGAAGTCGCGCTCGTCCATGGGATCAAAGCGCCAAAAGGACAGCGGCCAGGCGGCGAAGGCGAGGAGCGCGTGGCGGTGATGAATCCCGTTGACGATCCGCTCGCGGGCGCGCTCGAACATGTCGGTCGGGATGTCGAGTCCGAGCTTGCCGAGCTTCATGATGTACGCCCGGTGCCAGTCGTCGCGCACCCAGCGGTCCCATTTGTCCAGAAAGCACTCGGGGTCGGTGCGGTCGCGCGAGAAGTACTCGATGACGATCGCGGAAAAGACATCGATGAAGGCGTGGTTGATCCAGAATGCCTGCTGCAGGTCGCGCTCGATCAGCGGCGCGTTGTGGTCATCCTGCAGGACGGTGAGCAGGGTGGCGTAGCCGTTGGAGATGTGGCGAGCCTCGTCTGACTGCACCGACAGGTAGGTGGTCGGCAGGGTGAAGTCCCCGTTGCGCGCAGCCACGTCCGGGGTGGCGACGAACACGATATTGGTGAACGCCGTCTCGGCCACCACCTGCAGCGTGAACGCACACTGGATCGGGTCCCCGACGATGAAGTGGCTGAGCATGTTCAGGGCCGGGTTGGTCAGCACCGAGCCCGACATCGCCTTGGGGCCCAGGTTCCAGCCGGCCGGATCGGGCACGTTCTTGGCGTACCAGCGGGCCAGCGCCATCTGCAGCCCGGTGTGACGGATCTCGTCGACGAACTGGACGTGATAGCCGTTGCGCAGCTCGTTGTTGGGCACGGCACTCATCAGCATCGACATACAGCGCCCGGCCGCGACCTCGGCGGAGTTGGTGACGACGACGAACGGCTTGAGGATCTCCAGCCAGCGCTCGTTCGCGGTGTTGGGCATGTCCGCGCGCACCGCCGCGTCATGCCCGCCATAGACGCGTTCGTCCTTCTCGAGCTCCATCGGCAGGTACTCGCGCA
>JBBQFE010000689.1:0-1574 GCA_038321605.1 Mycobacteriales bacterium
AGCTGAGCTCACCACTGTCGCCACCCACTGGATCAAGCAATACTTCGAGACGTTCGAGATGCAGATTGCGGACCGAGACAACCACCTTGCCGGCAGTGGGCCTATCCTCGCCGCGGTCGGCGCCATGGGGCACGAGCTCCTCACCCTCGACGCTGAGGAGCGCGCGGTGCGCCAGCGGCAACTGCTGCGCAGCCTTGAGCACGTCGACTGGACCAAGGGCCAGCACTGGGTAGGCATCGCCGGCAATCACACTGCCAGCGGCGTCTTCTCGGTCAAGGGCACCAAGGAGGTGGCGTACGCGGTGTACAACGCCCTCACAGACATCGAGAACGGCGGATACCACCAGATCCGTCCGCGTGAGACACCCACCGACGACGGTCGGATCGTCAATACAGCAGGGCTCCGGACTCAGGAGTGAGCCGACTGGGATCGTCTTCCCACCAGCTCACCCGGCGCACGCAGTGACCCTCATCGACGAGACGAAGGCGCCCACTGCGGGCCATGTACTTGACCCCAGCCACCGTGCTTCACGGCGGGCGCCGGGGGCCGCGCCTATCGGTGGACGAACGCCGCTGACCGTCCTGACAATGGCTGCCCGAGGACGGGCGGCCGTTGCCCTGCCGGTCAGTCGGTCAGGACGACGGGTGCTGCCTGATGCGGCGGGTGGCGTGGTCGGTGCTGTGGTTGCCCCTCACGGGGTCGTTGTCCCACGACCGATGCCAGCCGTCTCCGTGCATGGTGACGTGGTCGCCGGCACCGAGGGTGCCGTAGGTGCCGTCCTGGCCGTTGATGCTCTGCCCCTTCGGTACCTCGCCGTTCGGACCTCGCTGGTAGATCATTCCCTCGCTCATGGCGCCCTCCTTTTAGGGCTGTCTGGCGACAGCCTCGCGGGCGCCGGGGCCTCGAACCCCGGTGGCTGCCAGCCGCCCAGTGAGCGTCAGCGGTTGTCGATGTAGGTGTTGCCTTCGGCGTCGCGCACGTAGTCGTAGCTGGTGTTTCCGTTCTCGCCGGGGTACTGCACCACGTGCCCGTAGTCCCGGTTCCCGCCCGTGTGGGTGAAGCCGGCGTCGGGGTCCTCGCGGAAGTAGACGTTCTCCTTGCCGTCCTGACGCTCCGGGCGGTTCGAGTCCATCGTGTAGTAGGACATGGTGCTCCTTCTTTAAAGGTGAGCGCGAATACCGGCTGCGACGCGGCCGGTGCGGTCGCCGCTGGAACGGCGACCTGCACCTAGTATCGAGCTAGAGGCCTGAAGAGTCAAGGGCGAAGTTCGAAATACGGAGTGGGGTTCCTGATGGCAGGGCGGCCAAGATCGCTACCAGACGCAGAGCTCAAGGCACGCATGTACCGCGCCGCGGGCCAGGTGCTCGAAGAGACTGGCGGGTTCAACTTGAGCCTTGAGCACCTGAACTTAGAATCGGTGATGCGCCGGGCGGACGTCTCGCGCAGCGCGGTCTACCGGGTCTGGCCTACCAAGGAGGAGTTCAACGCTGACCTGCTCCAGGCCTGGGCAGGACCCAACCTGCGGGACCCAGGTGCTGTCGACCCGGCGACCATCAAGGCCGCCGAGGCGGTAG
>JBBQFE010000690.1:0-1571 GCA_038321605.1 Mycobacteriales bacterium
ACCGATGCCCACCGCGATGAGCAGCGCGAGCTGTCGACCGGTCGACCAGGCCGCGATACCGGAGCGGTGCGTTCGGCCGGGTCGCTCCGCAGTCGACATCGCGCCGGGGCCGATCCGGGCCGGCGACTGCACCCGGCGCACGGCTTTGGCCATCCAGCGCTCGTAGGCGACCAGGGACAGCAGTCCGACGGTAAGGCCGACGAAGAACAACGACCCGTAGCCGAACACTGGGCCGAGGCCACCGGTCTTGTCGTGCACACCCACCAGCGCCGCGTCCACCGGGGACCAGGCGGCGGACAGCACGTCCCAGACCAGGAAGAGCAGGACGCCCACTGCCGTGGCGTTGAGCAGCAACCGCAGCGACGGAGCCGGACGCCGGAGCCGGCCCACCGGCAGCCCGACGAGAATGGTGACACCGGCGATGAAACCGAGCAGCAGTGTCTTTTCCAGGCTCATGAACGCTCCAGTGGATCTGCAAGTTAGGCCAGGGTTACCTTAGTCCCGAATCGGAGCGTCGTGCCAGTCGGGGCGAAACATCCGTGTCACGAGCCGCCGAATGGTGCCGTCGGGTGCAGGCGCTACCGTGCGCCTATGAGCGGGACCCTCCAGCCCGGACCGGCGCTGCGGATCACCACCCCCCAGATGACTCCTGCCGTCAGGCGGTTCATCGCCAATGAGGCGGGCAGCGCAGCGGTGCTGTTGGCCGCCACCCTGCTGGCCCTGGTGTGGGCGAACAGCGGTTTCTCGGGCAGCTACGCCACCCTGTGGAGCACACCGGTACGGCTCGAACTCGGGTCACATGGACTGGATCTCGATCTGCGCCACCTGGTCAACGACGCAGCGATGGCGCTCTTCTTCCTGGTCCTCGGTCTGGAGATCAGCCGCGAGGTCATCGCCGGCGAACTCCGCGAGCGGCGACGGGTGATCGTGCCGGCCTGCGCGGCGGTCGGCGGCATGGTGGTGCCGATCGTCATCTATCTGGCCATCAATCATTCCTCCACCGCGGGGCACGGCTGGGGCATCGTGATGTCCAGCGACACCGCCTTCGTTCTGGGCATCCTGGCGCTCTTCGGTCCCCGCTGTCCGGACCAGCTCCGGCTGTTCCTGCTCGCGCTGGCCGTCGTCGACGACCTGGGGGCCATCGCCGTGATGGCGGTGTTCTACACCAACGACGTCAAGGTTCCCGCGCTGCTCGTCGGTGGTGCCATCGTGCTGATGTTCTTCGGTCTGCGCTGGCTCGGCGTGTGGCGGCTTACTCCCTACGTCCTGCTCGGTGTCGCGCTGTGGTGCGCCACCTACGTCTCCGGAGTGCATCCCACCCTCGCCGGCGTGCTCACCGGACTGCTCATCCCGGCACGGTCGGTGCCTGCGGTGAACGCCAAGCGGCTCGGCGTGTTCGGGCGCGCGTTGATGGAGCTGCCCACCGCCTCGAGCGCCCGGCTGGCGTCCCTGGCCGCGGCCGCCTCGGTGTCGGCGAACGAACGCCTGCAACGCTCGCTGCATCCCTGGTCGGCCTACCTGGTCATCCCCGCATTCGGCCTGGCGAATGCTGGCGTGTCGCTGAGCCCTTC
>JBBQFE010000691.1:0-1566 GCA_038321605.1 Mycobacteriales bacterium
ACGTGGGCAGCGACATGAAGTTGATCACCGGGATGGCGGGGCTGATCTGCTTGGTCCAGCCGTTGCCGTACCCGACGAGGTACGTGATCAGGGCGAAGACCGGCACCGCCGCGGCCGCCGCGAGCAGGCAGTACCGAACCCAGTCCCAGGGCCGTAGACCCGACCGGCCCGCGAGATAGACCGGTACGACGAAAGCCACGCCGATGGCACCCGGCGCCTTCACAGCGGCGGCGAGCGACATCAGGGCCGCCCCTGCCACGAGGTGCCGCCAGTTCGCGCCGGGCACGAGCACCACCGCGAGGCCCGCGATCATGAACGCAACCATGACCGCGTCGTTGTGACCGCCGCCGACGCCGTGCACCAGCACCAGCGGGTTCGCGATCGCCAGCCACAGAGCCAGGTCGCCGCGACCACCGAGGCGGCGGGCCAGCGGCGGGAGCATCTTCGCCGTCGCCACGATCGCAGCGAACGGGATCAGCCTCAGAACCAGCACGCTCAGCAGCGCATGGTCACCGGTGATGGTGGCGACCCAGCGTGACACCGTGACCCACAACGGCCCGTACGGCGACGGCGTGTCCACCCACTTCCAGGCGACGTTGTCCAGAAACTTGCCTGGTAGGTCGGCGGGCGTGAAGGTGTAGGGATCCCTTCCGGCACGGGCCAGTTGGGCCTGTGCTGCGTAGCTGTAGAGGTCCATGCTGGCCAGCGGCATGCCCACCAGTAGTGGCAGCATCCAGCGGGTCAACGTCCGCCGCAGCACGTCGGTGTCCAGCACCTCCCGTCCGACGGCGGTGGTACCGCGAGTGGAGCCGGTGAGCAGCAGGCGACCGAGCACCAGCCAGGTCACCACCAGCAGCGCGAGCCCGAGGTAGTAGGCCGCGAGTGCGACATGCAGGCCGAGCCAACCGTGCCGCAGCAGCCCGATCACCGGAATGTGCCGGGTCGGGTCGTTCGCCGGCAGCGCCCCCGCGCCGAAGCTGCCGAGACTGATCAGACCGGTGCCGACCAGTCCCGCCACCGAGATCCGCCGGAAGTCCCAGCTGTCGATGAAGTGCGCCAGCCCCGCGAGCGCCCGACGCGTCCTGTTCGCATCATGCAGCTGCTCGGCGGTCCGGACCATCGGTCCATCGTCTCAGATCAACCCGTGACCCGCTGGGCCGCGAGCCGCCCGGACAGCAGGACGGTCGGTACACCGACGCCGGGCTGAACGCCGGCGCCGCAGAACAACAGGTTGTCCACACCCGGATGTTGAGTGGGATGCCGCAGCGGACCGGTCTGGGTGAGGGTGTGCGCGAGGGCGAACGGGCTGCCCGCACCGAGGCCCTGCGCCTGCCAGTCCGCCGGTGTCACGGTGCGGCTGACCTCGACGCCGGTGGAGAACGCGCCGTGCACGTCCAGGCCGCGTTCTGCGAGAACCCGCTGGATCTCGTCCAGGTATCGAGGGCCAATGCTCGCCCAGTCGATCGGTGCATCGGTGTTCGGGCACGGCGCCAACACGAAGTAGCTGTGGCCCGCCGGGGGCGCCGCGCTCGGATCGGTCACGGTGGGACTGGTGATCAGCAGCGA
>JBBQFE010000692.1:0-1559 GCA_038321605.1 Mycobacteriales bacterium
GTCACTCATGGGCGGCAGGAAGTACAAGCCGCCGCCGCGGCGGCCGCGCGTGCCGCCTCGCTAGCCAACACCCCTGGGCAGGCGCAGACCGCGGCGCAGCAGGAGGCCGCGGCGGACCTAGCGCAGGCGGGGATCAGTTGCCAATCCTCGCCGCCGCCGACGGTCGACACGTCGCAGTTCCACGCCGGGGGGCAGGTGCGCGTGACGATCAGCTGCGTCACGAATTTGTCCGATCTGACGGTGGTCGGGTTCCCCGGCCACAAGACACTGACGGCCTCGGCCACGGTGCCGTTGGAGCAATACCGGCAGTTCGGGGATCAGGGATGACGCGGCGACGTCTCGTCCGCGCCGGCCGGTGGCTACGGGTTAGGTGCTCGCGTCTGAGCGAGCAGGCCGAGGCCGGGTTCGTCTCGCTGTACGTCGTGGTGATCACCGTTGGGCTGCTGGCCATGGCCGGTTTGGTCATCGACGGCGGCAACGCCCTCGCGGCGCGCGAGCAGGCGACCGACGTGGCCCAGCAAGCTGCGAGGGCGGGCGCGGACGCGTTGTCGCCCGACTCGCTGCGAGGAAGCCCGACGGGACTCACCGCAACGTCGGCGGCCGCACAGGCAGCGGCGAACAAAGTTCTCGACACGGCGGCAGTGACCGGCACGGTGAGTGTCGACGGCGACAACGTGACGGTCACGGTCATCGTGCACAAGGACACCACGATCCTCTCGGCGTTCGGGGTTGGGCCTATCGAGGGCAAGGCCAGCTCGACGGCGACCGCTCTGCACGGCACGACAACAGGAGGCTGATCATGCGTCGTCTAAAAGCGCTCGGCGCCACGCTGGTACTGCTCGTCCTGGTCGTCGGCATTCCGCTGGGAATGGCCGCCACCATCGGCAACCCGCTGCACGGCTGGGCGGACTTGAAGGTAGGCGATCTGACCGACGAGGTCATCATCGACCTGCTCGCAGTCGTCGTATGGCTGGCCTGGGCGCAGTTCGCGGTCTCGGTGCTCGTCGAGCTCGGCGCCGCAGCTCGGCACGTGCAGATGCCAATCCGCATCCCGCTGGTGCCCGGCTCCTCTCAGCACCTCGCCCACACTCTCGTTGGCGCGGCGCTGCTGCTCGGCACCGCCACCGCGGCGCTGGCCAGTCCCGTGCATGCGCTGGCGGCAACATCCGCCCGGCCCGTCGCCGCGGTGGCATCGGTGCACATCCAGGGCCCTGCAAGCAGTCAGCGTCCCGCGGCCACAGCGCAACAGGCCAGCACACTGAGTGGACATCAGGTGCGGACGGCGACACAACCACCGACAGTCAGCTACGTCATTCCGAGTGACGGCCACGGTCCCGACACGTATTGGGACATCGCCGAGGCGCGGCTCGGTGGCGGTGATCACTGGCAACAGATTTGGGATCTCAACCGTGGACGTACCCAGCCCGACGGCGAAGTGATGAACAGCCCGGGACTGCTCAAGCCAGGGTGGACGGTGCTGCTCCCCGCGACGGCCACACCTCCAGCAGCCGGAGCACACGTCGAGGACGTGATCGTGCACGGGGGCGACACCCTGTCCG
>JBBQFE010000693.1:0-1550 GCA_038321605.1 Mycobacteriales bacterium
GGTCGGCCGCCCACTGGACCGCATGTTCCCCCCGATCGAACCGATGCGAGGTAGGGAGGTCCTGCGCGTCGAGGGCCTGACCTCACCCACGGGGAGTTTCAGCGACGTGTCATTCTCGGTCAGGGCCGGTGAGGTGTTCGGCGTGGCTGGCATCGTCGGCGCTGGGCGGACGGAGCTGATGCGCGCCATCGCCGGCGCCGATCCCATCGCATCCGGCACGATCACCGTCGAGGGGAAGCCGCTCGCGCCGAAAAGCCCGGCCGACAGCCTTGCGGCCGGGATCGTCCTGGTGCCGGAGGACCGCAAGGCGCAGGGCCTCGTGCTGGAGCATACGATTGGCGACAACATCGCGTTGGGCAACTATCACCGCGTGGCATCGAGCGGCTTCGTGACGCCAGGCGCAGTCCGGCGATTTGCCGACGAGAGCATCCGGCGCTTCGGCATCAAGGGCAGGGCAGGGCAGCCGGCCAACCACCTGTCGGGAGGCAACCAGCAGAAGGTCGTGCTGGCCAAGAGCATTGCCCGAAAACCGGGGATCGTCATCCTGGACGAGCCGACCCGCGGCATTGACGTCGGCGCCCGAGCCCAGATCTACGACGTGATCGCGGCGCTCGCCCGGGACGGACTGGCGGTCATCGTGGTGAGTTCAGACCTCGACGAGGTGCTGGGCTTGTCCCACAAGGTGATGGTGCTGAGCCGCGGCAGGAACCGGGGCATCCTCGATCACACGCGGGCCAACCGCATTTCCGTGATGGAACGGGCGACGCACTGACGGTCGAAAAGGAGCACGAACGGGATGGAGCTCTTCAGTCTGGGCAAGCAGGTGGCCCTGGTCACCGGGGCGGGCAGCGGCATCGGCCAGCGTCTGGCCATCGGCCTCGCAGAGGCCGGTGCCGACGTCGCCTGTTTCGACCTGCCGGGCTCGCCCGGCGTCGCGGGCACCGTCGAGGCGGTTCAGGGACACGGCCGGCGCGCAGTCGCGCTGGCCGGCGACGTGACACAGGCGGACGATCTCACGAAGGCGGTGATGGATGCCGAAGCGGCGCTGGGGCCGCTCGACCTTGCCGTCAACTGTGCCGGCATCGCCAACGCCGCGCCCGCCGAAGCGATGCCGCTGGCGCAGTGGCAGCGCATGCTCGACATCAACTTGACCGGCGTGTTCCTGTCCTGCCAGGCCGAAGCCAGGGTGATGCTGCCGCGCCGGCGTGGGACTATCGTGAACATCGCCTCGATGTCTGGCTCAATCGTCAACCGCGGGCTCCTGCAGGCGCACTACAACACCTCGAAAGCTGGCGTCGTCCACCTGAGCAGGTCGCTGGCGATGGAGTGGGTGGGGCAGGGACTCCGCGTCAATTCGGTGAGTCCCGGCTACACCTCGACGCCGATGAACCTTCGGCCGGAAGTGGCGGAGCAGGTCAAGCGCTTCGAGAGCGAAACGCCGATGGGCCGCATGGCGGACGTTGAGGAGATGGTCGGTCCGGTCGTGTTCCTGCTCAGCCGCGCGGCGTCCTTCGTGACAGGCATTGACCTCTTGGTTGACGGTGGTTTCG
>JBBQFE010000694.1:0-1546 GCA_038321605.1 Mycobacteriales bacterium
TGACACCTCCGAAAGCTGGGGACCGTGACCACGGCGATAGATTCTTACGGTACGGCGAAAGGTAATGGTGGGCGTGCGGTCCTGCGTGAAGCGGGTGGTCACCGCCGTCACGATGGCCCGATCGCGAGGACTCGCAGCTCCGCCAGCGGCCTCACTGACCGGCGGCCGTTCCGTGCTCGGGAACGTCACGGGCCAACCCAAGCAACAGACCGTCGTCGCCCACCGCGGGGCTGGTGGTGAGAAATAGCAGGGTGCCTGCTTCGGGTGCCTTGATCTCGGCAAAGACATCTCCCCAGACATCGGCGACGGTGCCGAGCAGGTCACCGGCCCGTACCGAGGTGCCGGTCGCTACAGCTGGTTGCCACCACCCAGCTCGTTCGGTACGCAGCCAATGCCAGCCCTCGTGCTCGGCAACCGGTCCGGCAGGTTCCGGCTTTCCTGCCAGCACGCCGACGAAGCGGGCAAGGTTGCGCAGGCCTGCCAGGTGCCGGTCGATCGCTGCGCGCTGCATCAGCCCGTTCTCACCGGACTCCGCAATAATTGCTGGGATGCCTGCGTCGGCAGCAGCAGCACACGTGCTGCCCGCCACCGTCCGCGCCGAGCTCGGCTGTCGCACGCAATGTGCCAGGCCGTACGCCATCGCGAGTTCCCGCGCGGACGATTCGACCGACGACTGCTCATAGATCGTGAATGGCTCCAGTGCCTCGGGCAGGTCACCGGCGTGCAGATCCACCAGGTAGTCCGAGCCCAACACCAGGTGCTGGAATACGTGGTGGGCCAGCACCTCACTGTAGGAACCATTCGGATCGCCGGGAAAACTGCGATTGAGGTTCTTGCCATCGGCCGGCACCACGAACGCCGACCGCGCCCAGAACGCCGGGACGTTGACCACCGGCACGACGACGATCCGGCCGGACACCTGCTCGAGGTCGAGGTTGGCCACGAACTCGCGGGCGGCCGCTATTGAGGCGTATTCCGCTCCGTGCACCCCGGCGAGGACGGTCAACCGCGGACCGTCCTGATCGCCGCGGACATCGAAGTACGGAATTTGCAGGTCATCGCCCAGACCAGGTATCGGCAGCTCCTGCCGACTGATCATGACGGCAGCGACTCGGGCACGGCGGTGGCCAGAAAGTCGCGCATCGTCTGCTGAAACAGCTCGGCCTCTTCGACCTGGGGTGAGTGGCCGGACTTCTCGAAGACCACGAGCGTCGAGTTCGGAATCAGCTCGGCGATGGTCTCAGCCGAGGACACCGGGGTCACCCAGTCGGTCCGGCCCACCGTGACCAGCGTCGGGCAGGCGACGGTCGACAACCTGGGCTTGAGGTCATATACCGGAGTGTTGTGCTGGAAGCACCAGTTGTGGGCCTCGTGCCGATAAATGCCCGCCTCGACGCTGGCGTTCGCCGCAACGGGGTCGTAGTCGAAGTCATACAGCGGAATCAGCTCGGCCCAGCACGCCTTCAAGTCAGCGTCATCACGGATGTGCCCGCTCCAGTAGCGGTCGAAGTTCTCCCAGTTCACCTCGACGCGGGTCTGGGTGCGG
>JBBQFE010000695.1:0-1535 GCA_038321605.1 Mycobacteriales bacterium
AATAGGTACCGAGCACCTTCAGGACCTCGAAACCGACCGCGGCGAGCAGGGTGGTGCGCAGTGCGGTCCGTCGGGAGATCTTGACCTGCGGCAACCCGATGAGCAGCCAGCCGAAGACCAGCATGCTGCCACCGATGCCGAGCGCGATACCGATCAGCCCGGCGAACACCCCCGCGCCCGGCACCGAACGCAGGTGCGTGAGCCGCAGCAGCTCACCGCTGGCGGCCGTGCCACCGGCCGTCAAGGCCAGCGACACGATCAGGCCGAGGCCCAGACCGAAAAGCACCAGCGAATCCGCGACCTTGCTCGTGATGAAGGATCGCTTGGCCTCTGGCAGTCCCCACACGGTGTCGATCGCGGTACGCAGGTTGGCGATCCAGCCCAGGCCCGCCAGCGCCACGCCCACCACCCCGATGATGCCCACCCCGGCACGGTTGGCGATCGCAGACTTCACGGTGCTCGCGATCGTGTCACCGAAGGCGCCCGGCACGTTCTTGTGGATCGAGTCGTAGAGGTCCTGGGCCAGATTCGGGTGTGCGGCCAACACGAAACCTGCGACCGAGGCGCCCAGCAGGATCAGCGGAAAGAGCGCCAGAAAGCTGAAATAGGTGATGGCCGCCGCGAGGTGGTCGCCATGGTTGTCCTTGTAGTGGCGGTAGCCGGTGACGACGTGGGCGATGCCGGGACGGCGCTCCTTGAGGTTGCGCCAACCGTCGGTGGCCCGCTTTCGGATTCCGGTGACCTGGTCGCCGATACCCATCCGCCTAGCCGCCTGTCAGGACGAACTCGCGGTGCGGATGCCAGCGCCGCTGCTCGTCCTGGGAGAACAGTACGAACCGGTCCACCTCGAACTGTGCCACGAAGTCGCGCAGTGCCTCGAACGCCTCGTCCAGCGCCTCGTCGGCGATGTCATGGGCGACGGTGACGTGCGGGTGGTACGGAAATTCGACCGCTCGCACGATCGGGCCCTTGCGCACGGCGCGCTCCAGCAGCTCGCACTCGGCGATGCCCGACGAGACCTGCACGAAGACCACCTGGGACACCGGCCGGAACGTTCCCGTACCCGACAAACGCATGGTGAAGGGGCCGACCTGACCGGCTGCCCACTCCAGATGCTCGACCACGGCCCCCAACTGGTCGGGGTGAAACTCCGTCGGCGGGAGCAGGGTCACATGGGTCGGGATCCGGTTCGCCTCGGGGTCACCGACCCGGCGCCGCCACTCCGCGAGCACCGAGGCATGGGGCTGCGGGATGGCCACAGCGACCCCGATCGTCATATTGCCGGTCATCGCGGGTCAGCCTACCGTCGACCCGAGCCCGACCGGAGCCAGGAAGCCCACCTTGTCGTAAGCATCCGCAAGCGTCGGAGCGGCCAGTTCCCGTGCCTTCTCGGATCCGCGCGCCAGGATTCTGTCCAGCTCCGCCGGGTCCTCGAGCAGCTCGCGGGTTCGGGCGGCGAACGGGCTGGCGAAGGCCACCACTGCGTCAGCAACCGCGGTCTTCAGGTGCCCGTAGCCCTGCCCGGCGAACTCGTC
>JBBQFE010000696.1:0-1522 GCA_038321605.1 Mycobacteriales bacterium
CACAACGAACAGCGACCCGGTGGCGGGGCGGCGACCGGCACACCGCCTCAGTTGGAGTCTGTACCGCACCACCTCATCGGGCCTGCCCCCGACCTGGTCAGCTCGAGGCGAAGCCGAAGAACAGCCAGGCGTCGGGGGTCGCACCGGCCGGGATGGCGGCGACCGCGCGGTAGGTGACGGTGACCGTGACGGTCGCGGCCACCATCTTCTTCACGCCGCGGACGGTGGTGTGCCGGGGGATCGGGGTGACGACGACCTCGCAGGGGACCGGGCAGTCAGTGACGCGGCGGGTGACCTCGGCGCGCGCCGACGCCAAGGTGGCGAAATCGGCGGGTACGGCGGTGACCTGTCCGAAATAGTCGACCGGTCCGCCGCCGCTGACCCGGTAGTCGATCCTGGAGTCGCCCTTCACGGTCTGGACCGTGGTCTTGAACCTGGGGTCGGCCACGGCGCGGTCGCGGGGTAATTCCACGGACTGCACGACGTGACCGGCGAGCGGCCTGACCTTCGGGGTGACCAGCTTCGCCAGCTGCCACGCCTCGGTCGGCAGCCCGGTGGCGTCGGACAGCTTGGCGGTGAACTCCGTGACGACGGTGGCGTCCCGGACGTCGGCGCTGTACACCGGGATGGCGCCGGCCGGTCCCCACTTGTCGGCGATCCGCGGGTCGCCCTGATCCATCAGCTTGCTGGCGAGCTGCTCGGCGTCGTCCAGGGACATCGGCGTGGTGGCAACGATGATGAAGGAGTTCTTCTCTCCAATGACACCGGTGTAGCCGCCGTGACCGTGCTCGTACCGGCTGGCCGAAACCACCTCATCGAACGCCTGCTGCGGGTCGGTGCCGGTGGCGACGTTCTGAAAATCGTAGGCGCCCATGGTGTCCTGCTTTCGTAGCGGTTTGCTTGGTACCCACTACATGCACCGGTCGGGCGGTATCCTCCACCGGTTGGGTGTACCGTGCGGCAGCGACTGAATTCAACAGTCAGCCTGGGAATCCGGGGGTCTGTCATCTAGCGGTGACCGCCCCTGGCGAGGACGAAGTTGTCGTCCGCAGCCAGGCAGCATCGGGTCGTGTTCATCTGTACGAGGTTCCCGCCGTGACCAACCCAGCTCCTGTCCCGCCCTCTACCTTCCCGAATGTTCCGTTGCCGCGATCACCGCAGGAGCCCTACCCGTCTCTGCGAGCCTGGTCCTAACTGTCCGAGCTGGAACGGAAGCGCAGCGAGAACGAGCAGGCCCAGACCGATATCGCCGCCGGACGATAAAGCCAGGCCCCGGCGCCGCCCACGGTGTCCTCAGCGACGGGCCGGGACCTCGCCGATGCCGGACGGAGGACCTTCACCGAGCCACGAACTTGATCTTCGCTGTAGTCAGATACCACAGCCGGCAGACCCACCTCCTGAGTGGCCCGGGGCATGAGAGCGCACCGCCACCTGTCGATACGCACCGGCCCCTGCTGGTCTCGGGTGACCGTTGTGTTGGCTGCACGGCAGCGTGGCAGGAGATCGCGTCGGCCTCACGAGG
>JBBQFE010000697.1:0-1518 GCA_038321605.1 Mycobacteriales bacterium
CTGCCCTGGACCGCGACCTTGACCAGCCGGGCGGGCGTTACGAGCCGCTGCTAGGGGACCGCCCGCCGACGGTAGTCCGCACCGGTCCCACGATCAGCCCGTCCGGCACGCGGGTCGACGCGGTGCCGGCGGTGAACCCGACGGTGACCGCGATGGCCGAGGCGCACCGCCGGTCCGGCGGGGTCGACTGGTGGGCCACCATCGCCGGCACCCTGGCCGCACTCGGCGCCGCGGTCATCCTCGGCGGCCTGCTCACCGCCGCCGGCGCGGAGACTCCGCTTAAAGACGTCGCGGGGAAGACCCAGTTGTCTGTCGGCGGGGCGATCGGTGCCTTGGTTATCCTGCTGATCGCCTTCTACATCGGGGGTCTGGTCGCCGGGCGGATGGCCCGCTACGACGGCGCCCGTAACGGGCTGGTGTCCGCGTTCTGGTTCCTGGTCATCGCTTCTGTCCTGGGCGCGGTCGGCGCGAAGAAGGGCGCCGACTACAACGTGCTCAAGGGCGCCCACGTCCCTGGCTGGGTTGACCGCAACGTGTTTAACGGCATCGGCATCTTTTACGCCGTGGTCGCCGTCCTGGTGATGTTCGCCGCCGCGTTCCTCGGCGGGAAGATCGGCGCTCGCTGGCACCGCGACGCCGACCAGGCGCTGCTCGACCAGTCCACTCGCCCCGCCCACGCCAAGCGTTGACCTCAAGTTTCGCTCACGCGCCCCACTACCCAGACAGGATTTTTGCCCCATGCGTAAACTTTCCGCCCTGTTCCTGCTGCTGACCCTGCTGGTCACCGGATGCAACTCCTCCTCTACCGCAAGCACCCGAACCACGACGACGACCGCCGCCGTCACCACCCCCGCCGCCGCCTCGTCCGGGGCAAGTGGCAGCTCGTGCCCGACGTCCAACACCACGTCGTTCGCGAAGACCCGCTTCGTCGCCGACCTCGGCGGCGCCGCATTCGCGCTCCGCCGCTACGTCTATCAGCCGTACAAGGCAGGGAAGTTCACCAAAGGTGCTAACGGTCGGACCGTGGCCCTGATCAAGGCCGCAGCTGCCGCTGCGGCGTCGGTGAAGCTGCTGCACAACGCCGACGCAAACGCGAAGGCGAACCCCACCCTGTGCAGGACGATCGCGGCACCGTTGTCCTCTCTGATCAGCACGGTATCTGGGCTGACCCACTCCACGCTCGACGGTGGAGGAGCGGCCGGGCTGCACGGCGGACTCGGCGGCTCGCTGACCGGTTTGCTGTCCAAGGCCGGTACCGCCGGAGTTCCGGTCACCGAGACCTCCCCAGCGGCCGGCTGAGTCACGAGCCTCCTTCGCTGTTGCTTTCCTGCGCCCCCTACCAATTCAGGAGTGCTCATGCAGTTCGACAAATCTCAGATTCTTGACCTGCTCACCTCCCAGGGCAACCACGACCAGGCCGCGCAGGCGGATCAGCAGCTGCCCGACCAGGTCGACACCGAGGCGCACCAAAACCTGCTCGCCAAGCTCGGCATCAACCCGGCAACCTTGATCAGCCAA
>JBBQFE010000698.1:0-1517 GCA_038321605.1 Mycobacteriales bacterium
TGGCGGCCATGGGGTTCAGCCTCAACAACCTCACGCTCTTCGGCCTGGTGCTGGCGATCGGCATCGTCGTCGATGACGCGATCGTCGTGGTCGAAGCGGTCGAGCATCAGATCGAGAGTGGTCTCGCCCCACGCGCTGCGACCATCAAGGCGATGGAGCAAGTCTCCGGGCCGGTGATCGCCATCGGCCTCGTGCTGATCGCGGTGTTCATCCCCTGCGCGTTCATCAGCGGCATCATCGGCCAGTTCTTTCGCCAGTTCGCCCTGACCATCGCCGTCTCGACGGTGATCTCGATGTTCAACTCGCTGACGCTCAGCCCCGCCCTGGCCGCCCTGCTCCTCAGGCCCCGCCAGGAGGGGCGCTACGAGGCCCTGCCGCGGCTTGCGTTCGTCGCGATCTTCGGCTTCCTCGCCTACACCCTCGCCACGACGCCGCAGGCGGCCGCGTACCTGAATCAGGCGGCCGCCCGGCTGGGGCCGCATCATCCTTATGTGACGCGATCCCTGCCGTGGGTCGCGGCGGCGCTGGGCGGCGTGGTCGGCTGGTTCCTGTCCCCGCTGCTGAACCTGGTCCTGGGCTGGATTTTCCGGATGTTCAATCTCGGCTTCAAGTACAGCACCGCCCTGTACACCCGAACCGTTGGGCTGCTGCTGCGGGTCAGCGTCCTGGTTCTGTTGGTCTACGGCGGCCTGCTGTTCCTGACCTGGCTCGGCTTCACCCACACGCCGACCGGCTTTATTCCCGCCCAGGACAAGGGGTACCTGCTGGTCAACGTCCAGCTGCCCGACTCGGCGTCCGTGGGCCGGACGCAGGAGGTGATGCGCGTCGTCGAGGACCTGGCGTTGAAGACCCCCGGGATCAGTCACACCGTCGGCATTTCCGGCCAGTCAATCCTGCTCAACGCCAACGCGCCGAATTTCGGCGCCATGTACCTGATGCTCGACGACTTCAGCAAACGCAACCGCCCGGAGCTGACGGGCGACGCCATCGCCTCGTCGTTGCAGGCACGCCTTTTGGAGCATGTCCCCAACGCCGTCGTCGGCGTCTTCGGGGCGCCGCCGGTGGAGGGCCTGGGCACGGCCGGCGGCTTCAAAATTATCGTGGAGGACCGCGGCAACGAGGGGCTGAACTCGCTGCAAGGGGCCGCCGATCAGGTCATCGCCCGGGGCGAGAACACGCCCGGCGTGCAGGATCTTTCGACCAGCTTCCGGGCCAAGACTCCCTGGCTGCGCCTGGAAATCAACCGCACCCAGGCCAAAACGCTCGGCCTGTCGCTAAGCGACATTTTCGACACCTTACAGGTCTACTTCGGCTCCTTTTACGTGAACGACTTCAACAAGTTCGGCCGCACCTGGCAGGTGAACGTCCAGGCCCGCGAGGACTTCCGAGAGCGCGTCGAGGACGTGCGGCAGTTGAAGGTCCGCAACGCGCAGGGCGGCATGGTGCCGTTGAGCACGGTGCTGGACGTGAAGGACGAAAGCGGCCCGGTGCTCATCCAGCGCTACAACATGTACACC
>JBBQFE010000699.1:0-1508 GCA_038321605.1 Mycobacteriales bacterium
CGAGCAGCTGCACCGTCGCGGGGTCACCCGGGTTCCCGGCATCGCCGTGTTCCCGCACCCGAGTTCGGACACGGCGCCGCTGGCGCTGGTCAACAACGTGGCGCACAACCATGTCCTGCACCAGCAGGTGGTGATCATCTCGGGACGCACCGCGTCGGTCCCGCACCTCGCGTGGCACGATCGGCTCTCGGTCGAGCATCTGGGTGATCCCGACGACGGAATCCTCTATATCGCGGCGACGTTCGGCTTCGACGACCGTACGGACTTTCCCGAGGTGCTGCGGCGCGGCCTCGCTGAACGGGCCGATGGCGATGGCCCGGGCGGTGGGCAGCGGCTCGACCCCAGCACCGCGTCGTACTTCGTCTCGCGGATCAGCCTGCGCCGCACCAAGCAGCCGGGCATGCTGCGCTGGCGGAAACAGCTGTTCATCGCGTTGGCCCACAACGCCGCCAGCCAGGCCGAGTTCCTCGGGCTGCCGGAGGACCGCACCATCGTGATGAGTGCCGGCGTGCAGGTCTGAGGAGGCACGCCGGGGGGTGGATCCCGGCGCGGACAGCAAGTTCGGGCACTGAACATGCCTGTTCCAGCGACGCCCGACTCGCCCGGTAGGGGTTCGATGTGGGGGCGTATCTTGCGCTCGACTGCCGATCTGGGAGGATTTGTCATGAGTCGATCGAGCTACGCGGCGTTGGCTGAGGGCGGACTGAACTGGAGTAGCCGCCCGCTGCGATTGTTCACGTCTGGGAATGCGAAGTTCTGGAATCCGGCCGACATCGACTTCAGCCGCGACCGGGCGGACTGGGAGCAACTCAGCGATGCAGAGCGCGAGATCGCCACCGTCCTGTGCGCCCAGTTCATCGCGGGCGAGGAGTCGGTCACGCACGACATCCAGCCGTTCATGCGGGCGATGCGGGACGAGGGCCGGTTCGGCGACGAGATGTACCTGACGCAGTTCGCTTTCGAGGAGGCGAAGCACGTCGAGGTCTTCCGGCGGTGGCTGGACGCGGTCGGCGTCACCCAGGACCTCGGGGGTTACGTCACCAACCCGGCCTATCAACAGATCTTCGGCGAGGAGCTGCCGGCGGCGCTCGACGCGCTCGCGACAGATTCCTCGCCCGCAGCGCAGATCCGGGCCTCCGTCACCTACAACCATGTCGTGGAAGGGATGATGGCGCTGACCGGCTACTACGCCTGGCAAAAGATCTGCGTCGAGCGCGGCATCCTGCCCGGCATGCAGGAACTGGTGCGCCGGATCGGGGACGACGAGCGTCGGCACATGGCGTGGGGGACGTTCACCTGTCGTCGACACGTCGCGGGTGACGATGCGAACTGGGGGGTGTTCGAGACCCGGATGATGGAGCTGATCCCGACGGCCGTGCAGAGCACCACCGAGTTCTTCGCACCCTTGAACTCCGGACCGGTGCCCTTCGATCTGAACCCGGACGAGTTCACCGCCTACGCGACGGACAAGGGCATGCGGCGGATGGGAACGATCGGGAGCGCCCGTA
>JBBQFE010000700.1:0-1504 GCA_038321605.1 Mycobacteriales bacterium
GGTCATCCGGATCTACAACACCGCCGGCACTGTGAGCGTGGTCGTCGACCTGCTGGGCTACTACGCACCGGGATTGGGCACCGGCCCGATGGGGCCTGCTGGTCCTGCCGGGCTCGACGGAGCTCCAGGGCCGGTTGGCCCGCCGGGAACTGACGGGCTCGGCGCCGGCCCAGCCGGGTTCGTGTACCTGCATGCGGTCAACACCGTCGCCGAGACCATCCACAAGGCAGTCGCCGGCCGGACCGTGACCTTCAGCGCCCGTCAGGGCCAGGCGACCTCGCAGGGCACCATCGGTTTCACGCCGGGGAGCGGAGCTTTCACCGTACCCAACAACGGCAATTACAAGATCACGTTCTCCATCCTGGCGAGCGAGTCCAACCAGTTCGACCTGCGTGTCAACGGTGATCCGCTTCCCAGCGGCAACCTGGTGTTCGGTGCGAACGGTGATCAACCCAACGACGGAGTCGCGGTCCTGACGCTGGTCGCGGGCGATGTGCTGACCCTCGAGAACTGGACCTCCGCGGCAGATGTGCTCCTGGACACCGACCGCGGTGGCACCGCGGCGGCCATCAACGCCTCGATCCTCATCGAGCAGCTCAACGACTGATCTGGACCCGAACGTGGCCGGCTGCGGATCTGCCGGCCGCGTTCGGGATCAATCGGCAGCCGTTGCCTTGCGCGCGCGGTAGGCAGCGACCGCGGCCCGGTTGCCACAGTTGCCGGTATCGCAGTACCGCTTGGATGAGTTGCGGGACAGGTCGATCAGCACCGCATCACAGTCCTCGGCCGAACAGTGCCGCAGCCTTCCGAGGTCATCGGCCCGGATCAGGTCGACGAAGCCCATCGCGGCCTCGGCACCGATCCGATGTGCCAGCGGTGCGTCCGGCGAGGTGACGTGCAGGTGCCAGTCCCACTCGTCGTGCCGGGTGAGGTAAGGCAGGGCATGCGCGCCGCTGAGCAGGTCGTTGACGATGGCCACCGCACCGGGCAGATCGTCGCCCCGGGCGGCATCCCACACCTGCGCCAACCGCCCGCGTAATAGGCGAACGGCCCTGAGCTCGGCCTGGTCGCCGGCGACGACCCCGGTGTACGGGTAGGCAGCCAGGAACCGGTCGAGACCCGAGCGCCCATCGACGCCGGCGAACTCGTCGACGTCCGCGGGCCTCCGACCGGCGGTGTTCACCAGCGCTGCAGCCGCCACCAGTGCCACCTCGGTGTCATGAGCAAAAAGCACTTTGACTCCTTACCGGGCCGGGCCTAGTGTCATAACCGTAACTGCTTTGAGTAATGACAGGCTACGCCGGTTCGGGCCGGGGCAAGGAGCAGAACACCATGGCTGCGACCGGTATTCGAGCAGCTGGTACCGGGCGGATCGCCACCAGCGGGCTCGGGCTCGCGGTGCTGTCCTCGGCGGCGTTCGGGCTGTCCGGGCCACTGGCCAAGTCGCTGCTCGACGCCGGCTGGACTGCTGGCGCCGCCGTCCTGCTGCGGCTGGGCGGAGCGT
>JBBQFE010000701.1:0-1504 GCA_038321605.1 Mycobacteriales bacterium
CTCGAGCAGCTCCAGCAGCAGTGCCGTGTGGTGAATCACCGGCCAGCTGCCGCCGAGGTCCGGGTATTCGTTGCGCAGGGTGTTGAGCGAATGCGGGTCGGTGGTGACGATCCGCTGAAACTCGCAGCCGGCGAGCGCGGCGATGTTGTGCTCGGCCAGCGACTCGAACAGGCCCTCCTCGCCGACGCGCCGCACGTCATTGCCCGAGTTTCGTTCCCCGTCATAGAGGATCCCGAAGTTCACTCCGGCGGCGTGCAGCAGCCGCGCCAGCGAGCGGGTGACACGCTGGGAGCGCGGGTCAAACGAAGCGTAGTCACCGACGAACCAGAGCACGTCGACCGCCTGCTTGCGGGCGTCGGGGACATCGAACTCCAGGCCGTCGGTCCAGCGGCCGCGCTTGCGCCGGTTCTCTCCGAACGAGTTGCCCGACTTGTGGATCACCTCGAGCGTGGCCTGCAGGTTGGGGTCAAGCTCACCGTTCTCCACCAACCGGCGGCGCAGCTGGTTGATGATCGGCGCCTGCTCGATCCCCACCGGACAGATCTCGACGCACGCGTTGCACTGCATGCAGGACCAGACGGTCTCGGTGCGCACCCCGTCGGCGCCCATGACTCCAGCCGTGAAGCCTGCGCCGTCGGCGTCCCCGTGTAGCAGCGAACCGAGCAGACCGCCGATGCCGGCACTCGCCTCGGCATGGTTGGCCTGCTCGCGCAGCTCCAGGATCACGTCCCGGGGTGAGAGCGGACGCCCGGTCGCGTTCGCCGGACACGCCTCGTGGCACTTGCCGCATTTGGTGCAGGCGTCGAGCTGCAGCAGGTGCAGGGGGCTGAAGTCCTGGAGGGCTCCGTAGCCGGCAGGCTCGTCCGCGCGGTCTGCCGCGATCGGGCGCAGGCGCTTGCCGGCCAGGGGATCGCGCAGCGCCAGCGTCAACAGGCTCGACAGCATGTGCGCGGCCTTGGTGTACGGGATGCTGGCCACGAACGAGATCGCCAGCAGCCCGTGAAACCACCACAGCCCGTGACGCAGGCCGGCCAGCAGCGGCTCGCCGACGCCACCGAGCGCCTGGGCGACGATCCAGCCGCCGAACTGCGTGCCGGCGTAGCCCGGGTGATCCATCGCGATCCGGACCCCCTCGAGCACGACACCGGTCAGCGCGATCACCAGCAGCGCGGTCACAAACCACCAATCCCCGAGGCGGTACACCCGACGGTCATACTGGGGCTCCCCGGGGGCACGATCTGGCCGGGAGTAGTCCAGCTTGGCGGGACGTCCGATCGCACGGCGGGCCATCATCACCAGCACGCCCACGACCAGCGCCGTGCCCAGCAGGTTGAGCACCTCCTTGTAGCCGAGGTAGAAGTCGCCATGGAAGTAGTCCCAGCCGAACACCGGCGAGGTGAAGTCCGTATCGAAGCCCAGGACCACCGTCCCGGCAAACAAGGTCAGAAAGCCGTAGAAGATGGCCCCGTGCGCCCACCCCGCCGTCCGGTCACGACGCGCGATC
>JBBQFE010000702.1:0-1504 GCA_038321605.1 Mycobacteriales bacterium
GTGAACATACCCTGCGCGTTCGAGTCCGCGCCGGCCATGACGAGCGTGTTACGGATCACCTCGATCAGTGCGGCTCCCACCACCGCGCCCGCCACGCCGCCTTCCCCGCCGGCTAGATTTGCGCCGCCGATCACGGTTGCGGCGATCACCCGGAGCTCGTAGCCGACGCCGAGGCTGCTGGTCGCCGACCCTGTGAATCCGAGTAGCATCATTGCCCCGGTTGCCGCGCACAGCGAGCAAAATACGTAGGCCTGTAGCCTCACCAGCGCCACCGGCACCCCGGTCAGCCGCGCCGCCGCCGGATTGCCGCCGACCGCGACCAGATGCCGACCCCACACTGTGCGATGCAGCACCCAGGCGAACAGCAGCACCATTGCAAGCATTAGCCACACCGAGTGGGACACCCCCAGACTGGCGCCGCCGACAATACCGAAGAACTGGTCCGCGTCCCGGCCGAAATCGTTGATCGGGCTGTTACCAGAGAGTACCTGTGCTGCGGAACGAGCGAACTGGAGCATCCCAAGGGTGACCACGAAGGACGGCAGTCCGACATAGGCGACCAAGCAGCCATTCACGCAGCCGATGACCACGCCGACTGCAAGCCCGGCCAGTACACCGATCCACCACGGCGTATCGGCACCCATCACCAACCCTGTGACCACAGCCGAGAGGACCATAGTAGAGCCCACCGACAGATCGATTCCGCCGGTCATGATCACCGCCGTCATGCCCAGCGCCATTATACCGATGAAGCTGAAGTTGCGCGTAACGTTATAGAAATTCTGCCGACTGCCGAATGTCGGCTCTAGATACAGCATCACCCCGACGATGCAGGCGACCGCGACCGCCACCCACAAGGCTTGGCTGCCGAACAGTCTCTGCAATGACCCGGTCCCACCGGTGCCAGTCACCTCCAGCGGTCCCACGCCGGGCCGGCTCGCGAGTGCGTCAGGCGGCATGGATCGAGCCCACGATCAGTCCCGTCACCTCGTCCGGGCTGCTGTCGGCGATCGCCTTCTCGGCGACCTTCCGGCCGCGCCGCATCACCACCACCCGGTCGCAGACGGAGAACACGTCCGGCATACGGTGGCTGATCAGCACGACCGCCACACCCTGGTCACGAAGCCGGCGGATGAGATCCAGCACCTCGGCCACCTGCCGCACGGAGATCGCCGCCGTCGGCTCGTCCAGCAGCACCACCTTGCTGTCGGACAGCCGGGTACGGGCGATCGCCACGGCCTGCCGCTGGCCGCCCGACATGCGCCGCACCAGGTCACGCGGCCGGGTCTCGCTCTTCAACTCCCCGAACAGTTTCCCCGCGCGCGCGTTCATCGCGCCGTAGTCCAGCACCCGGAACGGACCGACGCGGCGATATACCTCGCGGCCGAGGAACACGTTGGCGGCGGCAGTGAGGTTGTCGCAGATGGCGAGGTCCTGGTAGACGATCTCGATGCCCTTCTGGCGCGCCTCCACCGGACGGTTGAAGTGGACGGGCTCGCCATCG